>JAOPWG010000464.1 GCA_025965775.1 Modestobacter sp.
AAGGACCCGGCGCGGCACTCGGTGGTCACCGCCGCCGACTCGGCCCCGCCGGCCGAGCACCTGGCCTACAGCGTGTCCTTCCCGGACAAGCTGAAGATCGCCGAGCAGATGGCCGCCCGCCCGGGCCGCACGATCGTCTTCGTGCGCACCCAGCACGGCGCGGACCGGCTGGCCGGCAACCTGCAGGCCATCGGCATCAACGCCGAGCCGATCCACGGTGGGCTGCCCCAGGCCGCCCGTCGCCGCGCGCTGGAGGCGTTCACCGACGCCCGCAGTCCGGTGCTCGTGGCCACCGACGTCGCCGCCCGCGGTATCCACGTCGACGACGTCTCGCTGGTGCTCCACTACGACCCGCCGGCAGACCACAAGACCTACCTGCACCGCTCCGGCCGTACGGCCCGCGCGGGCGCCGGTGGCGTCGTGGTCTCCCTGCTGCTGCCCGACCAGGTGGGACAGGCCAAGCGCCGCTTCCGCCAGGCCGCCATCGACACCCCCGTGACCCGGATCCGTCCGGGTGACGCGCCGATCACCGACCTGGTGGCCACGGGCGTCGCGGTGGAGCCGGTGCAGCGCCCGGTCCGCGAGTCGCGCCACTCGGCGTCCTCGGGTGGCGGCGGTGGGCGCCGTCCGCGCCGCGAGGGTGACCGCCCCGGTGGCTTCGGCGGCCCGCGCCGTCCGACCGGCGACCGCGATCGCACGTACGGCGACCGCCCTGCGGGCGAGCGCTCCTCCGGCGACCGGGATCGCACCGCCGGTGACCGCTCGTTCGGCGACCGCGATCGTTCGTACGGAGGCCGCCCCCAGGGTGAGCGCTCCTACGGCGACCGGGATCGCGCCCCGGGTGGGGACTCCCGCGACCGCCGCCCCGGCGGCTACCGCGGCACCGGCGAGGGGAACCGCTCCGGCGGTCGTCCCCCGCGTCCGGCCCGCTCGTACTGACGCTCACGACACACGGCAACGGCCGGCTCCCGCACTGCGGGGGCCGGCCGTTGGCCGTTGTGGGTGCCGGGGGTCATCCCGAGTTGATCCTCGGCGGCCGGCTGCTCGACCCGCCGTGCGGGACGACCACTCGCCGATGAACGGACGACGGCGTTCTCAGTCGCGGAAGACCAGGGCGTTGCCGACCTCCGTGACGACCTCGTCCCATTCGCCGGCGAGCACCCCGGCGTCCTCGGCCGGCAGCGTCGCCCTCGGCTCCACCTCGCTGCGGGCCACGACCCGGCCCAGTGGCGTGGTGGCGGCCAGCAGCGCCTCGACGCGGGTCAGTCCGGCGTACTCGGCGACGTCGCGGGCGCCTTCGACCGGCTGCAACAGGGCCTGGTGCTCGACCAGCCCGCCGGCCCCGTCGGCCACCTCCCGCAGCACCTCGGCGAGCTCGGTCAGGTCGTAGCGGTCCTGGTCGGCCGGCAGCGGCAGGGTGTCGGTGTGGGCCACCTCGGCCCAGGACGCGATCTCGGTCAGGTCGTGGTCCTCGTCGCCGGCGCAGAATCGGGCCAGCTGGGCGGGGTCGGGGAAGAGGAAGACCTCACCGTCGCGGCCCAGGAAGCGCGCCTTGTCCTCGACGTAGCAGCGCAGCGTCACCCCGGAGCCCGCGGGCACGACCAGCTCCACCGGGAGGATGCCCACCGCTTCCCAGAACTCCGCGGCGGCGGCCACCGCCGCCGGTGACGCCGTCAGGCGGCTCCCGCCACGGATGGTGCGGGTCCCGGGGATCGCGGCGTCCTCCGGTGCGGCCGCGGGGGAGCCGGCGGCCGCGCGTTCGGCGCCGCGGGCTGTCGTGTCGCTTCCCTCGCGCGGGGTGGAGTCCTCGCTCTCGCCCTCGCCCTCGTCCTCGACGAGTTCGATGTCGTCGTCCTCGTCGTCGTCCTCGCCGCCCAGGTCGGCGCGCGCCTCGGCCTCCAGGGCTGCCGACGGGTAGTCCTCGACCGCCACGGTGCCCGCGCCGGTCCAGTCCAGGTGCTCGTCGAGCTCCTCGAGGACGTCCTCCCACAGCTCGTCGACCGCGGTGCCCAGCCGCACCCAGGTCTCCTCGCCGATCCGGCCGACGAAGGCGTCGATGCCCAGGCCCAGAGCCGCGACCTCGGGGCGGCCGACGAGGTCGGCCACCGCCTCGAAGTCGGCCTCCTCCTCGTCGTCGTCCTCGTCGTCGTCCTCGTCGTCATCACCGGCGCTGGTGTCGCAGCACTCGGCCAGCCGGCCGACGATGTCGAACACCGCGGCGAGCTCGTCGACGGCCCAGCGGTCGGGGTTCTCGGCGACCAGGTCGTAGACGCCGTCGAGGTCGTAGCGGTGGTCCTCGTCGGGGGTCAGGTCAGCGGCACCGAGGGTGGCGACGACCGGCCACACCGGGTGGTCGGCGAGGTCGTGGTCGGTGTTCACCCGGCAGAAGGCGGCCAGCGCGGCGGGCGAGGGGAACAGGTGCACGCGGGCGACCGGGCCCTCGTCGTCCTCGGTCGTGCTGCCGAGGAATGCCTGCCACTCCTCACCGTCCTCCTCCCACGGAGGCGCCCAGAGCGTGTAGCCCGTGCGGTCGTCGAGAGTGAGGGCGATGGGGACGATGCTGGGCCTGGCCACCCGCCCATCCTGCCCGGTCCCGTTGGAGAGTGCTCAGACCCCCATCGGGTACCAGACGGACTTCGTCTCGAGGAAGGGCGTCATCCGTCCCAGACCGGGGTCGCCGGTCCAGTCCGGCTCGTCCGCCGGGGCCCTCAGCACCCGCTTGACCGTGCCGGCGGCGGAGCGCTCCAGCTCCATGGCCAGCGCACCGGAGGTGCCCGCCAGGTCGATGCCGTCGACGTCGGCGTGCTCGGCCAGCCACGGGCCGATCTCCGCGGAGTCGCCGGTGAGCAGGTTGACCACCCCGCCGGGGACGTCGGAGGTGGCCAGCACCTCGCCCAGGGTCACCGCGGGCAGCGGCCGCTCCCGGGAGGTGACGACGACGGCGGTGTTGCCGCCGGCCAGCACCGGGCCGAGCACGCTGACCAGCCCCAGCAGGGAGCTGCGCTGCGGCGCGAGGACGGCCACCACCCCGGTCGGCTCGGGGAGGGAGAAGCCGAAGTACGGGCCGGCGACCGGGTTGCTGCTGCCCAGCACGGCGGCCAGCTTGTCGGTCCAGCCGGCGTACCAGACCCACCGGTCGATCGCGGCGTCCACGGCGGCGCGTGCCCGGGCGGAGGACAGGCCCTCCCCGGCGGCGACCTCCTCGGCGAACTGCGCGGCGCGCCCCTCCATCACCTCGGCCACCCGGTAGAGCACCTGGCCGCGGTTGTAGGCGGTCGCACCCGACCACTTCGGGAAGGCGCCGCGGGCGGCGACGACGGCGTCGCGGGCGTCCTTGCGGGAGGCCCACGCGGCGTTGGCCAGGAAGTGGCCCTTGGCGTCGGTCACCTCGTAGGTGCGCCCGGACTCCGAGCGGGGGAACGCCCCGCCCAGATAGAGCTTGTAGGTCTTGCGCACGGCCAGCCGGTCGGTCACTTGCACTCCTCGCTGGCGCTCGTCGAGCGCGTTCGCGTCGCTGCGTCCATGGATGAGCTCGCGAGCTCGCTCACTTGGCATCCCCCGTGGACAGGTAGGCGGCCAGGCCCTGCCGGCCGCCCTCGCGGCCGTAGCCGGACTGCTTGTAGCCGCCGAACGGCGAGGTGGGGTCGAACTCGTTGAAGGTGTTGGCCCACACCACGCCGGCGCGCAGCCGGTCGGCGATCGCCAGGATCCGCGAGCCCTTCTCCGACCAGATGCCGGCCGACAGCCCGTAGGTGGTGTTGTTCGCCTTGGCCACCGCCTCGTCGGGCGTGCGGAAGGTCAGCACCGACAGCACCGGGCCGAACACCTCGTCCCGGGCGATCCGGTGGGCGGGGGAGACGTCGGTGAACACCGTCGGCTTGAACCAGTACCCGCGGGTGGGGAGTTCGCCGTCGGGCTGCCAGCGGCGCGCGCCCTCGGCGTCCCCGGCTGCGGTCAGCTCCTGGATCCGGGCCAGCTGTTCGGCGGAGTTGATGGCGCCCAGGTCGGTGTTCTTGTCCAGCGGGTCGCCCACCCGCAGCGTGCCGATCCGCCGCTGCAGCGAGGCGACCACCTCGTCGTGCACCGACTCCTGGACCAGGAGGCGGGACCCGGCGCAGCAGACGTGCCCCTGGTTGAAGAAGATGCCGCGCACGATGC
>JAOPWG010000491.1 GCA_025965775.1 Modestobacter sp.
GGGCCGGTGGCCGGCACGTTGTCCCGGCCGGTGACGGTGGGCCGGAAGGCCACCAGGAACAGCGGTCGCAGCACGAACCGGGCGAGCAGGTAGAACACGCCACGGCCTCCCCTCGCCTCGTCGCAGACCCTGGCGCCGACGTGGGTCGACCGGCGGCAGGCGGCCGGGGCATCATCGCTGACGCAGGGGCCGAACGAACGGGCAGGGCTGGGTCAGACCGTCGCCGACCCCGGCGGGCAGGCGTCGTGGAGGATCGCGCGGACGTCGGCGGGCAGCGGGGTCCCGCCGCTGGCCGAGTCGATGATCGCGGTCGCGACGTCGCGGACCTTCCGGTGCGTGTGGCTGGAGATGTGCGCCAGCAGGTCGAAGGCCACCTGGTCACCGCAGCCCATCAGCAGCATGAAGATGCCCTTGGCCTGCTCGATCGCGGCCCGGCTGACCATCGCCGTACGCAGTTGGGCGACCTCGGTCTCCAGGGTGCGGACCTGGTCGCCGTCCTCGGCGGTCACCCGGCCGTCGGTGATGTCGGCGACCAAGCCGGTCAGTGCGGCGATGCCGCCGTCCGAACGGGTCTCCAGCTCACCGATGAACACGGCTGTGCGGACCTCACCGGACGCGCGCGACAAGCGGTGCTCGAGGGCGAAGGGGATGCCGGCGGTACAGGCGTCGGTGAGGGCCTGGCGAACGCGGGCGCGATCGTCGGGGTGGACGCCCTCCAGCAGCAGGGGGATGCAGGGCCGACGGGCGCCGACGGCGAGGCCGTGCAGCTCGAACACCTCCGGCGACCACCACCACTGGTCGCTGTACAGGTCGTAGCGGTACCGCCCGGCCGGGCGCCGGTGGGGGCCCTCGGCCCGTGGGGGATGGGGGAGCCGGCCGAGTGCGGCGGTGTCGTCGGGCGGCCGGACCGCGGTGCGGGTGTCAGGGGTCATCGGGGAGACCGATCTCTCCGGGCGCACCAGGGATTTCCGGTGGGGCGTGGGGCGCCGGTGTCTCGACTCCCGCGCGCCATCGGCCCTTCCGACCGACCGCCTTCCGTGCCGGGAAAAATACTCCCTGTCGCCCGCACCCGCATGTCGTGCGCCGGCGGTCAGACCACGGTCGCCGCGCCGACGGGAACTGCCCGGTCGGCGTCGGTGCGCAGCGACCCGGCCAGTGGTGCCAGCACCTCCACGGCCGCGCGCAGGTCGGCCGCCGGACGGGTGAACGGCAACCGGATGTGGTCGTCGAAGGCGTGCCCGGTCCCGAAGGCCCGGCCCTCGGCCAGCAGCAGGCCGCGTGGCGCCGCGGCGGCGGTCAGCGCCGCCGAGCTCAGCCCGGCCGGCAGCCGGCACCACAACGACAGACCACCGGCCGGTGTGTGCACCTGCCAGTCGGGCAGCCGGGCGGCGAGCTCGGCCAGCAGGACGTCGCGCCGGTCGCGCAGCTCCTGACGGCGACCCTCGAGCACGACGTCCAGGTCCCGGACCAGCACCGTGGCCGCCAGCTGGTCCAGGACGCCGACGGTCAGTTGGCGGCGGACCAGGGCGGTGCCCAGCCGGGCGGCCAGCGCCGGGTCGGTGCGCAGCCAGCCGATCCGCAGCCCGCCCCACACGGCCTTGCTCAGGCCGCCCACGGTGACCGTCGCCGCGTCGGGCACCCCGGCGCCGTACGGCGGCAGCGGTCCACCGTCCAGGTGCAGCTCGGCGCTCACCTCGTCGACGACCGTGAGCACGCCCTGCTGCCACAACGTCGCAGCCAGTCGGCGCCGTCCGGAGGCGGACAGCCGGGCGCCGGTCGGGTTGGCGAAGTCGGGCTCGAGGTAGGCCAGTCGCGGGGCGCTCTGCCGGGCGGCCAGGTGCGCGGCCTCGACCAGGTCGTCAGGGCGTGCGGCGTCGACCGCGACCGGGACCAGGCGGCCGCCGGCGCCCTCCAGCATCCGCAGCGCGCCGGGATAGGTGGGGTGGGTGACCAGCACGCGGTCGCCGGGCTCGAGCAGGGCCTCGGTGATCAGCGAGGTGGCGTCGCCGACCCCGGCGGTGACCACGACCTGGTCGGGGTCGGTGGGCAGCCCCCGGCCGGTGAAGCGCTCGGCGATCGCCGTCCGCAGCTCCGGCAGACCGTTGTGGAAGTAGCCGTGTCCGCCGGTCAGGGCCGGCAGCTGCGCCAGCGCGGAGGCGTAGGCGCCGGCCAGCTGCGGCGCCGCCGCCGGTGCGGCGTGACCGAGGTCGGCGCGCCCGTCGTCGGTGTGCGGGAACCACCCGGGCCCCGCGGCGGTGCCGGGGGCGTCGGTGACCGTCCCGGAGCCGTGCCGGGTGCGGGCCCATCCCTCCTCGCGGAGCACCCGGTAGGCGCTGGCGATGGTGACCCGGCTGGTGGTCAGGGCTGCGGCGAGGTCGCGCTCTGCGGGCAGCCGGGTGCCGACCGGGAGCTGGCCGGCGGACACCAGGTCGCGGATCCGGCGGGCCAGGCCGGCGTACCGGGGGCCGGACAGCGCGTCCACCGGGCCGACGAGGGCGGCCAGCTCGTGGGCCGGAGTGGACTGATCAAGGCCGGGTGGCATGCAGTCCACCATGCCGTAGTGGACTGCGATACGCCAAGGTAATCGATGCCACTGTCGTCCCATGACGACAGGTGGAGTGCTCATGCTGCTGTTCCTGCTCGCACTGGGCGGCCTTGCGGTCGCCACCCTGGTGATCGCCGTGCGCGGTGGCCGGGGTCCGGGCGACCCGCCGGCCAGCCACGACCGGAGCGACCCGGCCGGCTTCCCGGTGCTGCCCGAACCGCGCGGCGTCTTCCCGCGCCACCCGGTTCAGCCCGTGCAGTCGCGCGGTCCCCGGCGCAGTCGGCTCGCCGCGGCCAGGACCGCGGCGCTCGTCCACACCGCGCGGGAGAGCCGGGTGGCGCGGCGGACGTCGCCGCGCACCGGCGGCTGACCTGTCCCGAGCGCGGGACGCTCCTCGACCCGGCTCCCGTAGACGTTCCGGCCGCCGAGCCGTACGCCCAGGGCGCCGGCCAGTGCGGCCTCGCACCGGCCGGCGTTCGGGCTGGGGTGCGCGGCGC
>JAOPWG010000333.1 GCA_025965775.1 Modestobacter sp.
CGGCGCAGCACCCCGGCCGGCTCGTCCTGCCGGTCGTAGGCGATCGCCCGGACCAGCGTCTTCAGCTGCGCCATCGCCGCCGCGGCCTCCAGGTCGTGGCCCATCACGTCGCCGATGACGAGCACCGAGGACCCGTCGGGCTGCAGGAACGCGTCGTACCAGTCGCCACCGATCGAGATCCCCTGGGTGGCCGGCCGGTAGCGGACGGCGAGCTCGAGGTGGTCCGGCTGCACCGGTGCGGACAGCAGGCTGCGCTGCAGCCGCTCGGCGACCTGCCCCTGCGCGGCGGCCAGCCGGGCGTTGTCCAGGGCAAGCGCGGCCCGCCGGGACGCGATCCCCGCCGTGCGCAGCTCGGCCTCGGTGAAGGGCCCCCGATCGGGGCCGTTGACCAGTGTGAAAGCGCCGAACACCTCGTCCCGGGCGATCAGCGGAAAGGCGGCGACGGCGCGCGGCCGGAGCAGCTCGAGCGCCGCCCGGGCCTCGTCGTCGGCGACCATCACGTCCAGGTGCGCCGCGGTGAGGTCCTGGATCACCACCGGGGTGCCCTGCCGCAACGAGGTGGGCACCGGGGCGGTCGCGCGGTTGCTGCGCACCCGCCGGTCGGCGTACCGGTACATCGCCTCGGCCATCGCCGGATCGCGGTGCGCGCGCCCGACGTCCCGACGCCGGCCGTCCTCGGTCACCGACACCAGGCACCAGTCGGCCAGGGTCGGCACGACGAGCTCGGCGAAGCGCTGGACCGCCTCGTCGGCGTCCAGCGTGGCGGTCATCCCGGTGCTGATGTCGCCCAGCAGCATGAGGTGCCGGCCGGCCAGCTCCGCCTCGCCGGCGGCCTCCGCGGCACGAACGGCCTCCGCCTCCCGGGCGGCGACCGCCTCCTCCCGAGCCTGCTCCACGGCGCGCCGGGCGGTGACGTCGTCGTAGGTGACCACCAGCCCGCCGTCGGTGCGGAACGCGTCGACCTGGAACCAGATCTGCAACGGCTCGAACCACGCCTCGAAGCTGGCCGGCACTCCGGTGGCCGCCACTGCCCTGTAGTGCCGCTCGAAGGGGCTGGCCAGCGTCTCGGGATAGGCCTCCCAGATGACCCGACCGACCAGCGACCCGACCGTCTCGCCGAGCAGGGCCGCACCGGAGGGGTTCATGTAGCTGAACCGCCACTGGTCGTCCAGCACGAACAACGGGCGGGCCATCCCCTCGACTGCACGCACCAGGAGGTCGGCGGGCGCAGCTCCGCCCGCCGTGGTCATGACGCCACTCTGCACCATGGGCAGGCTTACGACGTAAACCCCCGGGCGACGGAGCGCCGCGGGTCCCCCGCGCGGGTGACCGTCGGCATCCTCAGCGCACCGAAGTCCGCGCCGGCTCCACGTCGCCCTGGCCGGCATCCGGTGCGGGACCGTCGTTCGCCGTCGCCGTCGCCGTGGGCCCGGCCGACCGCTGTGGGCCGTGGTCATCGTCGAGCATGGTGCTCTCGTCGAAGCGACGCCGGCCGCTCAGCACCGCATCCAGCTGCTGGCGGTCCAGCTCGGAGGTCCAGGTGGCGACCAGGACGGTGGCGATCGCGTTCCCGGCGAAGTTGGTGACCGCACGGGCCTCGGACATGAACCGGTCGATGCCCACGATCAGGCCGACCCCGTCCAGCAGCTCGGGGCGGTGCGAGGAGAGGCCGCCGGCCAGCGTGGCCAGGCCCGCGCCGGTGACCCCCGCCGCCCCCTTCGAGGCGATGATCATGAAGACCAGCAGCCCGATCTGCTGGCTCAGCGTGAGCGGGTCGCCCAGGGCCTCGGCGATGAACAGCGAGGCCATGGTCAGGTAGATCGCCGTGCCGTCCAGGTTGAACGAGTAGCCGGTGGGCACGACGATCCCGGCCACCGGCTGGGACACCCCGGCGTGCTCCATCTTGGCGATCAGCCGGGGCAGGGCGGTCTCCGAGGACGACGTGGAGACGATCAGCAGGAACTCCCGGCCCAGGTACCTCAGGAGCTTGAACACGCTGACCCGGGCGACGAGCCACAGGATGGTGCCCAGCACGCCGATCACGAAGATCAGGCAGGTCGCGTAGAAGCCGAGCATGAGGACGGCGAGGCTCTTCAGCGCGTCGACCCCCGTGGCGCCGACCACCGCGGCGATCGCCCCGAAGGCGCCGATCGGGGCCACCCACATGACCATCGACAGGATCCGGAAGACCAGCTTCTGCAGGTACCCGATGCCGCGCAGCACCGGCTCCCCCGCCGTCCCCATGCCCTGGATGGCGAACCCGACCAGCAGCGCCACGAGCAGCGCCTGCAGCACGGAGCCCTGGGTCAGCGCGGAGAACAGCGTGGTCGGGATGAGGCTGAGGATGAAGCCGGTGGTGCCGCCCGCGCCCTCCCCCTGGGTCGCCAGGTCCGCGCCGCGCTGGCGCAGCTCCTCGGACAGTTGCAGCCCGTCACCGGGGTGCAGCAGATTGCCGACGACCAGCCCGATCGCCAGCGCGACGGTGGACATCAGCAGGAAGTAGCCCAGCGCCAGGCCGCCGACCTTGCCCACCTTCGCGGCCTGCCGGATCGAGCCGATGCCCAGCACGATGGTGCAGAAGATGACCGGTGCGATCAGCATCTTGATCAGGCCGACGAAGGCGTCACCGAGCCACTTCAGCCCGACGGCGAAGTCCGGGAAGACCAGTCCGACCAGGATGCCGAGGGCGACCGCGGCGATCACCGAGAGGTAGAGCCAGTGGGTGCGGTCGCGCCGCTTCGCGGGGGCCTCGTCCTGAGTTGTGTTGCCGGTGAGCATGGCCGCGATCCTCTCGCGAGTGCCCCCAGCGGCCACAGGCGGGGCACCGACGACGGGATCGGGGGAGCGGGGCCCACCGCGGTCTCCCACGGCCCCACTCCCCTGATCGTCACGCGAGGACGATGGACAGCGCCCCCGAGCCGTAACCGGCCACCTCGACGTCCAGGTCGATCCGGTTGAACCCGGCGGCCAGGCCGGCCAGGTCAGCGGGGACGGCCTCCCCCGGCGCGTACAGCTTGTACAGCTTCGAGTGCGTCACGCCGCCGGCGTTGAACATCCCCGCGGCGACGTTGACCACCTCGTGCAGCACCTCCAGGTGCATGTCGGAGAGCTCGCCCTCCTCGATGGCGTCCTCGAGTCCGCCCTTGGGCAGCAGCGCGAGGGCACCGGCGCACCAGGCGGCCAGCGGCACGTCGATCAGGCAGATGGCGTTGGTGGACAGCTGCGGGTCGACGTAGACGGCCAGGGCGGCGCCGTCGTTGAGCGACACGGGGTCTCCGGGGGCCACGGTGACGTCCTTGCCGAGGAGGCCCTCGAGCAGGTCGCGGACGTTCTTGGGCGCCGGCAGGATCGCCGGGGCGGGGGCGGTCATGCCAGCACCCCGTCCAGCGCCTCGCGGAAGGTCTCCTCGGTGAAGGGCTTGGCGATGAGGAAGAGGGCTCCGGCGTTGGCCGCCTTCTCCCGCATCTCCGGGGAGCCCTCCGAGGTCACGAAGCCGAAGGGCACCTGCGACCCGGAGGCGCGCAGCGCCTCGAGGCACTCGATGCCGCTCATCTCGGGCATGTTCCAGTCCGACAGGACCAGGTCGGGCTTCTCGGCGCCGACCATCTGCAGCGCTTCGCGACCGTCCTCGGCCTGGATGATCTCGTGGTCGTCGTAGCCGGCCTGTCGGAGCGTACGGATGACGATCTGCCGCATCACACGGCTGTCGTCCGTCACCAGGATCTTCACTGCGGCACCTCGTTCCGCTCGGCGTGCGGCGCGCCGGTGGCGCCCTGCACGGTGATCGTCAGGGACTGGCCACGCCACTGGGCGTCGACGCGGCACAGGTCCTCCGGCCGGGAGGCCGGAGGGGTGGGTCCGGTCTGCGGGAGACCGAGGGAGGAGGGCTCGGGCAGCAGCGACTTGACGTTGCCGCCGAGCACGTTGGCCAGCTCACCGAGCGCGTCGTCGACGTCCTCGGGCTCGATGACCGCCGGCGGACGGGCGCGCAGCAGGCACTCGGTGAGCGCCACGCCCGTCGGCTGGTCGCAGGTGACGACGACCGCGCCGCACCACGGGCCGGTGATCTGCACCCAGGCGCTGACGGTCTGCTCCGGCGCCGGTACCGGCAGCGGGACGAGCACCTCGCCGTCGCCGACCAGGGCGGTCCAGACGTCGTCGGCGATGCGCTGCACCGTGGTCGCGTCGAGCACGTCGGTGATGGGCTGCTGCACCAGTGAGCTCGCATGCTCGCTCACAGGGACACCTCCTGGGGGAGCAGGCCGAGCAGGGCGAGCTTGTCGCGCATCGCGTCGGCGGTGAACGGCTTGATCATGTACTCGTGCGCGCCGGCGGCCAGCGCCCGCACGATCTGGCTGGTCTCGCTCTCGGTGGTGACCATCATCAAGGTCACCGAGCGGTAGGCCGGGTTGCTGCGAACGGCGGAGACGAACTGCAGTCCGTCCATCACCGGCATGTTCCAGTCGACGCAGGCGAGGTCGGGCAGGTAGCCCTCCTCCAGCACGTCGAGGGCCTGCCGGCCGTCGCCGGCCTGCCTGGTCTCGTAGCCGAAGTCCTCCAGGATGCTGCCGACGATGCGCCGCATGGCGCGGGAGTCGTCGATCACCAGGGCACGCACGTCAATTCCCCTTCCGAGGGCGGTAAGCAGAGCCGCGGCCGAGGACGACCCGCTCCCAGTTGTCGTCCACGCCGAGCGTGGTCTCGGCCGCGCCCAGGAACAGCCAGCCGTCCGGGCGCATGAGCTGGCGGACGCGGCGCAGGATGCCCTGCTTGGTCGCCAGGTCGAAGTAGATGAGCACGTTGCGCAGGTACACGATGTCGAAGGGGCCCATCCGGGGCAGCGGCGCCGCGAGGTTGCACTCGGTCGCGGTGACCATCCGGCGCAGGGTGGGGGAGATCTCCCACTCGTTGCCGGCCCGGGTGAAGTGGCGGACCAGCATGGACGCCGGCAGGCCGCGGTTGACCTCGAGCTGGCTGAACCGCCCGGCGCGGGTCCGCTCGACCATCTCCCGGGACAGGTCCGTCGCGGTGATCGACACCCGACGGGCCGCGTCGGGCAGCGCGTCGGACAGGAGCATCGCGATGGTGTAGGCCTCCTGCCCGCTCGAGCAGGCCGCGGACCAGATGGTGATCGGCTCGTCCGGGCGCCGGCCGCCGAGCAGGGAGGGCAGCACCATGCCGGTCAGCGCGGTGAACGGGTCGCCGTCGCGGAACCAGGAGGTCTCGTTCGTGGTGAGCGCCTCGACGATGCGCCGCGTGGTGGCGGCGTCGGGCCGGTTGCGCACGGACTCGACGAGCTCGCTGACCCCGGACAGCCCGCGCTGCTGGGCCATCGGCAACAACCGGGCCTCGACGAGGTACTCCTTGCCCGGCTGCAGCACGATCGCGCTCTCCCGGTGCACCAGCTGGCGCACCCAGTCGAAGCTGGTCGCGGTGAGGGTCATCGTCGGGCTCCCGCAGCGAGAGGGCGGCCGACGGGCAGGAACCGGGTGATCGCCTCGGCGACACGCCCGAGCGGGACGACCTCGTCGGCGTGGCCGGCCTGGGCGACCGCCCCCGGCATGCCCCAGACGACGGAGGTGGCCTGGTCCTGGGCGATGACGGTGCCGCCGGCCTCGCGGATCTGACCGGCGCCGATGCGCCCGTCCGAGCCCATCCCGGTCAGCACCACACCCAGGACAGCACCGTCGTAGGCGGCGACCACGGAGCGGAAGAGGACGTCGACGGCCGGGCGGCAGAAGTTCTCCGCCGGCCCCTGGTCCAGGTCCGTGCGCCGGATGCCGCCGGTGGCCCGGACGGTGAGGTGGAAGTCCCCGGGCGCGATGTGCACGGTGCCCGGGGCGAGAGGCGTACCGGCGACGGCCTCGACCACCTCGAGCGCGCAGAGCCGGTCCAGCCGCTGGGCGAACTGCCGGGTGAAGACCGGGGGCATGTGCTGCACCAGCAGCACCGGCACCGGCAGCGAGGCCGGCAGCAGCGGGAGCACCTTGGTCAGCGCCTCGGGGCCACCGGTCGAGGCCCCGATGACCAGGACGGCGGGCTCCTTGCGGGCCCGCACCCGGGGCGCCGGCGGCCGGGGGGCCACCGGGGTGGCGCTCGGCGTCGGGGCGCCGGCGGACAGCGGCCGCCCGGTGAGGGCCTTGATCCTGTGGATGAGCTGCTGGCGCACGCTCTCCATCG
>JAOPWG010000019.1 GCA_025965775.1 Modestobacter sp.
CGTGATGCAGACCTGCGACGTCGACTACCGCACCGCCTACCAGGTGGTGGGGATCGCCGTCCGCCGGGCCAACGCGGCCGGGCTGCGCGGCATCGACCTCGACGGCGCGATGCTCGACGACGCCGCCCAGGAGTACACCGGCCGCCCGATCGGGCTGACCGGTCGCGACCTCGTCGAGATCCTCGATCCCCGGCACATCGTGGCGACCCGGACGGCCGCCGGTGGCGCGGCGCCCCCGGTCGTCGAGGGGATGGCCGCGTCCTGCCGGGCGCAGGCCCAGGAACTGCGGGAACTCGCCGAGGAACGGCGAGCAGACTTCCAGGCGACGGACCGTCGCCTGCTCGAGACCGCCGGGGCGCTGGCCGCCGGTGCCCACCAGGAGGACCTCCGATGAGTTCTGCCCCCGCGGCTGCCCCCATCTCCCTGCCCGAGGAGGTCGGCGTCGTCAACGTCGGCCTGCCGCTGTTCGCCGCCGCGGTGGCGGCGCAGGGCCGCCCCTCGGTCCAGGTCGACTGGCGGGTCCCCGCCGGTGGCGACCCGACAGCGCTGGCCGCACTGCGCCGGCTGTCCGGGCCGCTGAACGAACAGGTGGACGAGGCGAACGCCGAGGTGTTCCGCCGACTCGACACAGGCGTCCCGGTGCTCACCGGTGTCCGGCCGGCCGGTGAGGTGGTGCCAGGACTCTCCGGCCGCACCCTGCTGCACGCCGGTCCGCCGATGGAGCTGGCCGACGCCTGCGACCCGCTGCGCCGGTCCATGCGCGCCGCCGTCGTAGCCGAGGGCTGGGCCGAGGACGTGGACCGCGCAGACACGCTGCTGGCCAGTGGCGAGATCACCCTGTCCCCGGCGAACGAATCCGGCGGCGTGGTCCCGATGGCCACGGTCATGGGCCCGACCACGCCGGTCTGGGTGGTCGAACTCGATGCCGGCGGGCTCTCCTCCTGGGCCCCGCTCGGGCAGGGCTCCGGCAACGTCGCCTGGTTCGGCCGTGACACCCCTGAGGCCGTGGAGCGGCTGATGCTGTTGCGCGAGGCCGTGGAGCCGGTGCTGGCCGATGCCCTGCGCGACACCGGCCCGGTGGACGTCTTCTCCATCGCGGCGCAGGCGGTGGCCATGGGGGACGACGTGCACGTGCGCACCCAGGCGGCGACCAACCTGCTGATCAAGCAGCTGCTGCCGTCCCTGATGGCCGCCGAGCACCCCCGGCGGGTGGAGGTCGCCCGGTACCTGTCCGGGAACCACCTGCTGTTCCTCACCCTTGCGATGGCCGCGGCCCGGTCGCTCACCGCCTGGGCCGGCCAGGTCGAGGGCTCCTCGATCGTGACCACGATGGCCCGCAACGGCACCGAGTTCGGCGCCAAGCTGTCGGGCGGCCGGGAGTGGTTCCGGGCGCCCGCTCCGATGGTCGGGCACGCGCTCTACCACCCGGGCAAGGGGGCGGATGACAGCGCGCCGGACATCGGCGACAGCGCGGTGCTCGAGTTGGTCGGCCTGGGCGGCGCGGCGGCGGCCGGCTCCCCGGCCGTCGGACAACTGGTCGGCGGGCTGGCTGCGGCCGCGGAGCTCACCGAGGAGCTGGGCCGGGTCTGCGTCGGCCGGTCCAGCCGGTTCACCCTGCCCACATTCGGCGGCCGCGGTACCCCGCTCGGCGTGGACGTCCGCCGGGTGGTCGAGCACGGCATCACCCCGAAGGTCACCACCGGCATCCTGCACAACCGGGACGGCAGCGGGCAGGTGGGGGCAGGTGTTGCCGAGGCCCCGCTCGGTTGCTTCCGGGCCGCGCTGCTCGACCTGGACACCCGGCTCCGCGAGAGGAACACGCCATGACCCGTCCCCCACTGCCGCCATTCACCCACGAGACCGCCCTCGCGAAGGTGCGCGGAGCCGAGGACGCGTGGAACACCCGAGACCCGGAGCGGGTCGCCGGCGCCTACACGGTCGACTCCCAGTGGCGGAACCGGTCGCAGTTCTTCACCGGGCGGGAGGAAATCGTGGTCTTCCTGACCCGCAAGTGGCAGCGGGAGCTCGAGTACCGGCTGATCAAGGAGCTGTGGGCCTTCGAGGGCAACCGCATCGCCGTTCGGTTCGCCTACGAGTCTCACGACGACTCCGGGAACTGGTTCCGCTCCTACGGGAACGAGAACTGGGAGTTCGACGAGAACGGCCTGATGCGACGGCGTCACGCCAGCATCAACGACCTGCCGATTCGGGCGGACGAGCGGCTGTACCACTGGCCGCAGGGCCGGCGCCCCGACGACCACCCCGGGCTCAGCGAGCTGGGGTTGTAACCGGCATGGCCGTCGTCAGTCTCCCCTCGTCGACGCCGACCGAGCCGCGCCTGCACCGACGGGAGCGTGGCGAGCTCGCCGTCATGCTGGGCATCGTTGCCACGATGACCGTCGCCGGCTGGACGCTTCTGGCCGCCGTCGTCGTCCCCGAGCAGCTGGACCTCGACGGGCAGGTATTCGGACTAGGGCTCGGTGTGACGGCCTACGTCCTCGGGGTGCGGCACGCCCTTCGACGCCGACCACATCGCCGCCATCGACAACACCACCCGCAGGCTGCTCGCTCAGGGGCGCCGGCCGGTGTCGGCCGGCTTCTGGTTCGCCCTCGGCCACTCGACTGTGGTCGTCCTCCTCGCGACGGCAGTCGCGCTCGGGGCACGCTCCGTCGCAGCCTTGACCGACGACGGCTCGGGCGTCCGACAGGGCCTCGGCGTGCTCGGGGCGGGCATCTCCGGGGTGTTTCTCTACCTGATCGGGGCGCTCAACCTTGTCGCCCTCGTCGGTATCATCCGCCACTACCGACGCACCCGCGCTGGGCGAGCCGACCCAGCAGCGATCGAGGAGTTCCTCGATCGGCGTGGGCTGTACAACCGCCTGCTGCGGCCCCTGATGCGGTCGATCCACCACCCGGCCCAGCTGTTCCCGATCGGGCTGCTGTTCGGCATCGGCTTCGACACCGCCACCGAGGTGACCCTGCTCGCCCTGGCCGGCACGGGCGCGGCCGCCGGCCTGCCCTGGTACGCGGTCCTCGTGGTCCCACTGCTCTTCACCGCCGGCATGACCCTGTTCGACACGCTCGACGGCGCGTTCATGACGGTCGCCTACCGCTGGGCGTTCGCCGAACCGGCCCGCAAGCTGTTCTACAACCTCACCATCACGGGGCTGTCGGTGGCAGTCGCCCTCGTGGTCACGGACCATCCGCACCGCCCGGTCCCTGACCTCGGTCGGGTACTTCTTGGGCATGATCGCCATCCTCGCTCACAAGGAGGCGGCATCAAACCCGTGACGGTTCACCGGCATAGGCGAACGTGACGGTCTCAGCGCCGGCACGGCCGTCAATGTCATCGATGATCGTGACAACTTCCTTCTTTCCCATGCCCCACATCGTCCGCCACAGCCAACCAAGATCAACCAGCGAACCGACCCAACGCCTCGGAAGTCACTCAATGGTGAGAGCCATGAGATCGAAGAGAACGCTCCGCAGCACAGGTCGCACCGTGTCCAACTCGCCGGCGACGGCATCGTCGGCCAGCACCGCGCCGAACCCGGGTCCGCGGTTACGAGGCCACGACGGTGAATCAACCCAGTCCCGGCCGCTCCCGGACCGTCAGGCTCGGCACGACGGCATGGCGGCGCGCTCACTCGACTCGTCCAGTGAGCAAAATTGCCCCCACGGCGCGCCGACCGGTGACCTCCGGAAGGAGGGCCCGTGCGACCGGCCGCCACTAGCAACGTGACCAGCTCGTTTGCCGCATCGGCGCGACCGCTACGTCAGCGTGAGGCGGCTAGATCAGGCTTCGGCCGACCCGGGGCAGCCCCGAGGGAGATCCTCCGCGGCGAGACGCCACGGACGATCGGCATGAGCATCCGCCCGCTGCCAGGGTGATCGTTCGCCCCACCCGTCCCACTGTCACCACATCGCCGTGGGCTGTCGGTGGCCGGTGACACCATCGGGCCGCCCCTTCCCTGAACCCGAAGGAACCCCATGTCCCTCAAAATCCACTTCCTTAACGTTGGCCACGGCGACTGCACGTTCATCGAGTTGCCGTCCGGCCGCCTGATGATGATCGACATCAACAACAGCCAGTCGCTTCCGGACGACGACATCGACGCCCTGGCGATGCACAAGTCGATGTCGGTCGAGCAGTTCCGACACCGCAGCGTGATCACCAAGTCCTGGGAGGACTACTACAAGTCGCTGCTGGTTGACCCGGTGGACTACTACCGCAAGCACTTCAACGGCCGCACGATCTTCCGCTACATCCAGAGCCACCCGGACATGGATCACATGAGCGGGCTGCACCGGTTCTTCTGGCAGGAGGGCATCCCGCTGGAGAACTTCTGGGACGTCGCCCACGGCAAGGACATGACCCAGGACGACTGGGAGCACTCGCTATCCTGAGACGTAGGTCACGGCCGCCGGCTACGCCGACGAGGACACCACCAGACGTGCGGGTTCGAGTCGGCCCATCCGACACGCTGTGGAC
>JAOPWG010000032.1 GCA_025965775.1 Modestobacter sp.
GGCAGCTCGTCCGGCGTCACCAGGTACGGGCCCAGGCTGGTCGCGCCGTCCTTGCCCTTCGCCGGCCCCAGGCCGAGGGTCATCTCGCGGGCCTGCACGTCGCGGGCGCTCCAGTCGCAGAGCACCGTGTACCCGGCGATGTGCGCCTCGGCGCCGGCCGGGTCCAGGTCGGCGCCGGCGGTGCCGACGACGGCGGCCACCTCCAGCTCGAAGTCGAAGGCCGCCGAGCCGGGGGAGACCGGGACGTCGTCGGCGGGGCCGAGCACCGCCGCCGGGTTGGTGAAGTAGAAGACCGGCAGCTGGTACCAGTCGGGGTGCACCGGCCGGCCGAGCGCGGCGCTGGCGGTGACCACGTGCTGCTCGAAGGCCATGAAGTCGCGGATCGACGGCGGCACCGGCACGGGTGCCCGCAACCGCGCGCTGCCTTCGGTGAGCACCTCGGCAGGCGCCCGGCGGGCCCGCTCGGCGGCGTCGGCCAGCCGGCCGGGTGCGAGCAGGTCGGCCAGTCGGCCATCGGGCAGCCCGAGCAGCTGGCCGCCCTCGACCAGGGCGACGTGGTCGGCCCCGTCGCCGGGGGACACGTACGTGGCGAAGCGCATCAGCCGGTCCTCACGCGATGCAGGTCAGCGGGTGGCCGCCGTTGTAGGCGACCATGTCGGTCAGCGCGGCCCCGACGTCCATCTTCGCGCCGCGCGCGCCGCCGTCCAGCTCGACGTAGGCCCGGTGCAGGTTGCCCACGATCCGCTCGGCGTCGCTCCACTCCGCGTACCGGCCGAGGTCGGTGCTGCGGGCGGCCTCCAGCGGTGACACCCCGGCGGCGTGCGCGTCCCGGGCGACGCCGTCCAGCCAGCGCAGGTAGCCCAGGACGTCCTCGACCAGCTCGGGGCCGGCCACCGGCCCGTGGCCCGGCACGATCGTCTGCGCGCCCAGGGGCCCGACCACCTGCTCGAGCACCTCGATGGCCCCGCTCAGCGAGCCCATCACCAGGAACGGGGTGCCGCCGGCGAACAGCAGGTCGCCGGCGAACAGAGTGCGCTGCTCGGGCAGCCAGACGATCGAGTCGTTGGTGGTGTGCGCCGGGGTGCCGACGTGGGTGACCTCGCAGCGCAGGTCGTCCACCCACAGCGTGACGCCCTCGGTATAGGTCAGGAACGGCGGCTCCAGCACGACCTCGCCGATGTCGAACGGCGTCCAGAACGGCTGCTCGCCGGGGATGCCGGCGTTCAGCACACCGCTGCGGGTGCCCTCGTGGCCGACCACGGTGGCGACGGCGAACAGCCAGTTGCCGTGCGTGTGGTCGCCGTGGTGGTGCGTGTTGACCAGCGTGCGCACCGGCTGGGCGGTGACCCGGGAGATGGTGTCCAGGTAGGCCCGGGTGCGCTTCTCGGTGGCGCAGGAGTCGATGCTGACCGCGCCACGGCGCCCCACGAGCAGGCCGGTGTTGTTGACCCACCAGGTGCCGTCGGGCTGCAGGTAGGCGAAGACGCCGTCGGCGACCTCCTGCAGCGTGGGCGGGGGCAGCACCGGGTCGGCAGTCGTGGAGCTCATGCCCTCATGCCACCGGCTGGGCCGGTGCGCTGTCAACCGTGCCGTTGACCGTCCGGCCGGACGGCGCGGCCGAGCGCCGCGGTGAGGTCGGCGCGGGCGGTGGCCAGCGAGGGCCCGTACCAGGTCAGCTGCCGGCCGCTGACCAGGACCGTGGCGGTGCCCGGGAAGGCGTCGGGACCGTCCTCGGCGGTGAACACGTACGGCTCGTCGGGCAGCAGCACCAGCTCCGGGCCGGCGCCCCGCAGCTCGTCCAGCTCGACGCGGGGGTAACGGTCGGCGGCAGACCCGAAGACGTTGACCAGGCCGAGGCGGGCCAGCACGTCGCCGGTGAAGGTCCGCGCCCCGACCACCATCCACGGGTCGCGCCACACCGGGACGGCGACCCGGGTGTCCGGCAACTCCGGTCCGCGGGTCCACTCCGTCGTCGCGGTCGCCAGCCACTCCGGCGTGCCCACGCCGAGGACCTCGCCGAACAGTCGGCGCATCGAGCTCAGCGCCTGCTCCACCGACTCGGTGACCGTCACCCACACCGGCACCCCGGCGGCCCGCAGACGCTCCACGTCCAGCTTCCGGTTCTCCTCCTGGTTGGCCACCACCAGGTCCGGGCGCAGCGCCTCGATCGTGGCCCGGTCCGGGTTCTTGGTGCCGCGCACCCGGACGACGTCCAGGTCGGCGGGGTGCGTGCACCAGTCGGTGGCGCCCACCAGGCGGTCGGGGACAGTGACCGCCAGAGCCTCGGTGAGCGAGGGCACCAGCGAGACCACCCGCCGCGGCGGGTGCGGCAGCTCCACCGCCGTCCCCAGGTCGTCGGCGAGGATTTCGCTCACGTGAAGTCCCCTGCGTCCCGGCGCAGCTCCCGGATGACGTCGACCAGCGTCTGCACCTGCTCCCCGGTGAGCCCGGGCCGGCGGAAGACGCCATCGTTGAGCTCGTCGGTGGCCCTCGCCGCGACCGCGCGCCCCTCCGCGGTGATCTCGACCAGCACCGCGCGACCGTCGTCGGGGTGCGGACGACGGCGGACGAAGCCGGCCGCCTCCAGCCGGGTGGCGGCGTTGGTGACCGACGCCGGGTGCACCTGCAGCAGTGCCCCGGCGCGGGCCATCGGCAGCGCCCCGCTACGGGTGAACGACAGCAGCATCAGCAGCTCGTAGCGGGCGAAGGACAACCCGAGCGGTCGCAGCACCTCTTCCACCCGGGCCAGCACGATCGCCTGGGCCCGCATGACCGAGGTGACCGCAGCCATCCCGTCCGCGGCGTCGCCCCAGCCGTGCGCCCGCCACTGCCGGGTGGCCTCGGCGATCGGGTCGACCGGTAGGGGAGGGGTGCTCACAGCGCCAGCCCTGTCGGCTCCGGAGCGCTTCCTGCGATGCTCACGACCCCGTCGCCTCCGCGGTCACACGTTGCGCCGGTACTGACCGCCGACTTCGAAGAACGCGTCGCTGATCTGCCCCAGCGAGCAGTGCCGAACGGCGACCATCAGCGCCTCGAACACGTTGCTGCCGTGCATGGCGGCCTCCTGCAGCCGGGCCAGGGCCTCGGGTGCGTCCGCGGCGTGCCGGGCGTGGAAGTCGGCGAGCCGGTCCAGCTGGGACTGCTTCTCCGCCTCGGTCGCCCGGGCCAGCTCCACGGTGGGCGGCGCCTCCTCGGCGGCGTGCGGGTCCAGGAAGGTGTTGACCCCCACGATCGGCAGCGACCCGTCGTGCTTGCGGTGCTCGTAGCGCATCGACTCGTCCTGGATCCGGCCGCGCTGGTTGCCGGTCTCCATGGCTCCCAGCACCCCGCCGCGCTCGGCGATCCGGTCGAACTCCTCGAGGACGGCCGTCTCGACGAGGTCGGTGAGCTCGTCGATGATGAACGCTCCCTGGAGCGGGTTCTCGTTCATCGCGAGGCCCCACTCCTTGTTGATGATCATCTGGATCGCCAGCGCCCGGCGTACGGACT
>JAOPWG010000095.1 GCA_025965775.1 Modestobacter sp.
CATGTGGAGCACGATCCCCTACTCGGTGCTCACCGACGACGAGTGGACGTCCGGCGTGGGTCCGATCCGCGGCGGGTCGACGTCGCTGCCGCGAAAGACGGGCAGATACACGACGACGCGGGGCAAGTTGACCCAGGACGAGGTGAACGCGGCGGTTCGCGGCTTCACGGCGGCCACTGTCGCGCCGCACCTGCGCGGCCTCGACGACACGTGGGTCAAGCACCACGCCGAGGACCCGCGGGCCGACGAGCTGTACAAGGCGACCCAGCAGAACTCGATCACGCTGAAGGACGCCGGCGCGGGGCTGCTGCGCGCCGACATCGCGGCCCTGCGGGAGAAGGCCACCCGCAACGCCTGATCCGTCCCGCTGAGCGGCGTCGGGGAGCTCGCGCTCCCCCACGCCGCTCAGTCGTCGGAGCAAGCGGTCGTGAAGAACCGCATCAGCAGGACCAGCTCGGGCTGGGACGGCAGGGCTACGACGGTCGTGACCCCGGCGCGCAGGGCAGCGGCGGCACCGGCCGCGGTGTTCAGCACCGCCCCGCGGGCGACGGTTGCGCCGGCGAGAGTCGCGTCCAGCTCGTCGTCGGCGGGCGGACGCTCAGGGTCGAGCCCGATCCCCGCGGCGTCGAGATCGACGACGTCGGAGCCGGCATCGCCGGTCCGCACGCTGACCGGGGCGGCCTCGCGCACCCAGGCCAGCAGCTGCACGAGGTGCGGGTCGGCGTCCACGGCCACCTCCTCGGTGGGCAGCCGGCCGGCATAGACGCGCCCCGCCGAGGCGTCGACAGTGACCTCCCGCCCCAGCCAGGCCGCGACGGTGCCCTGCCCCACGCCGACCACGCTCGGCCGACCCAGCGCACGAGTGACGACCGCGGCGTGCGACGTCGCACCGCCCAGCTCGGTGACCACCGCTCGGGCGGCGATCATCCCTGCCACGTCCTCGGGACTCGTCGTGGGCCGCACCAGCACCGCGTCACGACCCTCGGCGGCCATCGCGTCGGCCTCATCCGGATCGGTGACCGCGACGCCGCCGGCCACGCCCGGGCAGGCGGGCTCACCGGTGGCCAGGATCTCCGCGTCGTCGGTGGCGCCGGGTGCGAGAACCGGTCGCAGCACGCTGGCGACCTGCTCGGGGGTCACGCGGCTCAGCGCCGTCGACGGGGTGATGACCCCCTCCTCCACCAGCTCCACGGCCGTGCGCACGGCCGCAGCCGGGGAGCGCTTGGCAGCCCGGGTCTGCAGCAGGTAGAGGCGGCCCTGCTCCACGGTGAACTCGACGTCCTGCAGATCACCGTGCTCGGCCTCGAGCCGCCGGCCGACGTCCACGAGCTGCTCGTGCACCTCGGGCAGGTCGCGCGCCAGATCGGCGAGGCTCTGGACGGCGTGCGTGCCGCTCACGACGTCCTCACCCTGACCGCCGGGCAGCCATTCCCCGTACGGCTCGGGCGCCCCGGTGAGCGGGTCCCGGGTGAACAGCACCCCGGTCCCCGACCCCTTCCCCAGGTTGCCGAAGACCATCGCCTGCACGGTGACGGCGGTGCCGCCCAGGTCGCTGATCCCCCAGTGCTTGCGATAGGCCACGGCGCGGCGCGAGCCCCAGGACTCGAACACGGCACAGATCGCCCGGCGCAGCTGCACCCAGGGGTCGCCGGGCACGGCCTCGCCGCAGTCCTCCTCGACGGCGGACCGCACCTCTGCGGCGGAGGCGTCGGGATCCGGCGGGTCGATGTCGGCACCGAGCACGATGCGCCCGAACTGCGCGCAGAACCGGGCGTGCGTGTCGCGGGCGAAGTCCGCATCGCCGGTGGCCGCAGCGAGCGCCTGCTCGACCTCGTCGGTGATACCGAGGTCCAGGACGGTGTCCATCATGCCGGGCATGCTCACGGCGGCCCCCGAGCGCACGGATACCAGCAGCGGGGCAGACGGGTCGCCGAACCGCTTTCCCGTGGCGCGCTCGAGTTCGGCCATACCTTCGCGGACCGCCGCCCAGGCGCCGTCGTCGAGGCACCGGCCGGCCTGGTGGTACCGCGCGCACTCGGGCACCGGCAGCGCGAACGCGGGCGGGACGGGCAGGCCTGCCCTGCGCATGCGGACGATCCCCCAGGCCTTGCTGCCGAGCAGGGCCTTGCCCAGCTCCACCGAGCCGTCGAGGACGACCGACCGCGGGCCGGAAACCGCAGTGGCCGTCACTGCTCCTCCCGCTTGCGACCGAGCATGCGCAGCAGGTCCTCGTGGAGCTCGAACCAGACCGTGTGGTAGCTGTCGACCCGCACGCCACTGACGAAGTCCGTCTCGCCGGCCAGCACCTTGTCGTAGGCGCCGTCGAGACGCTCGGCGTACCGCGAGAGCCGCTCCTCGAGCTCCGACAGCCGGGCCAGCACCTTCTCCGCCCGCTCATGGAGATCGCCCAGCCGGTCGATGACCGAGCGGTCGTAGTCGGCGTCGCTGTGGTCGTTCGGCAGCCGCTCGCCCCGGGCGGGCATCGTCTGCCAGTCGGTGAACAGCGCCAGCAGCTCACGGTTGACGCGCTCGAACCGGCCGTAGGCGGCCGAGGCGGCGTCGTCGGATCGCAGGGCTGCGAAGACCTCCGGATAGCGCTCGTCGAGCCAGGCCCGGCCGGCCGGGGCCACCATGAACTTTCCCTTGGCTCCCGCTGCCCGCCCGGCCGCGACATGCCCTTCCAGGGCCGAGCCGACGGCCGCCGGGTCGGCACCGAGGATGTCTGCGACGGACTCCGGGGTCCCCGCCTTCTTCACGGCCAGCCCGTGCAGCGCGAGCAGGTCGAGGTCGGTCATGCGCACCACCCTGTGACTCGGGGCCCGGGAGCCCAGACATCCGATGTCTGCTCATCGTCGCAGCGCCTAGAGGCCCCGAACGTGGCGTCGCTCACACTACTTCCCCAAGTGCTCCCCTCGGGAGCCGCTCAGTGGTCCGATGTCAGGCGGGTCGCCCGAGACACACGGCGAGTAGCTCCTCACAGCTGCCGACGATCAGCGACGCGCCCGCGTCCAGCAGCTCCGCGGGCGCCGAGAACCCCTACGCCACCCCGATCGCGGGGGTTCCCGCCGCCACGAAGCAATCTTGAAATCCCGCCGGTACAGCAGCCGCGATCGATCTCGCCGCCTTCTCCCGTTCGCTTCGCGCGTTATCTCGGCCGGACTCCTCGCGCCCTATACGACGCGACCGCCGCCGGTCGGCTCCTTGTTCATCCAGGTGATGCCAGAGTGCCGGTGCGCGAGGGACGGCGGTATGTCGGATTGGGGCGCGTCAGGTTCACCCAGGGGGCGTCAGTCCCGGCCAGGTCCGCCTCAAGCCGTCCGGCCCGAGCGAGCGGCTGCGTCGGCCAGGAGATGACATCAACCACACGACGCACCCTCGGGAGAGGCGGAAGGCCTGCGGACGGCGGGCGGCCGTGCCCGAGTGAGGGCGAAGCAAGCTGTGTCACCACTGTGCCCCGGACGGACGAAATCTGACCGGTCTTGAGCGTGTACCGCGGCCCATCACGCCGCGACGGCGGCGGTGACGACGGCAGCGGCGAACGATGTCCCGTACAGATCCTCCTGGGATCCGTCCGGGCGGGTGAGCACGCCCAGCGGGTCGGCGGCGTCACCGCCGGTCGCGAACACCGCCTGGTACGGCGGCAGCACCTGCACGTTGTAGCTGGCCGGCTGGCCGGACATGTCCAAGGCTTGGACGATGACGCTCCCCGGCAGCTGGGCGGGGTAGCCGAAGCCCTGACCGGTCGTGGTGTTGCCCGCCGCGGCCACCAGCACCGGTAGCTTGGCGCCAGCGGACTGGCACACCTGCAGCACCATGTCGAGGCTGCCTCCCAGCACAGTCGGGCAGCCGCCGACCTGCTGCGACGACAGGCTGGCGTTGAGCACGTCGAACTGTCCGCACCACAAGGCGTAGGACAGCCCGCACAGCAGCTCGTGACTGGTAGTCCGCGCCGTCGTGATCACCCGCAGGGCGGTCACGGTCACCGCTGGATTGAGGGCCAGGATGAGCTCCGCGACGGCCGTTCCATGGCCGTCAGTGTCGTCCGCCTTCGTCCAGCGGGCCAGGCCGCCCACGAAGTCGAACATGCTCCCTGGGCGTCCGCCGTCACCGGTGTCCAGGACGCCCACGCGGGACCCGCCCGCGGTGCCGGGCGTCACGCGCGTGCTGACCTTCGCCAGTGCGCTGTGCGTCAACTGCACGGAGGGCCGGCCCGCACCTGCCGACCCGCCGTGCGGGCCCGCTCCGGTGAGTCCGAACGTGTGCACCGGTTCCACCACAACGGGGATCCGGTGGGTCACCATGTCGACGGCCAGCCGGTTGGCGATGCTGGAGTCCGGCCACTCGTGCCGGATCAGGGCCACGGCGGGGGCGCGGTAGTCGAACTCATGCTCGGTCGGCAGGTCCGCGAAAGTCGTCTGCTCGGGGCGGGACAGGGCGAACCGGAGGACCGTCGGCAGACGCTCCCACTCTTGCTGCAGAATCTCCAGCCCCTCACCGGAACCGGTGACGCTGATCTCGTCCGGAACCACGTCGCACATGGCCTCTCCGCCTCCCAGTAAGTGACCTCAACGACCGCAAGCGGCGACCTGATCGACATCGGTGATCCGGTCCAGCGGAATGGACAGGGACTCTTCCGGCGAGCCGCCCACTCGGAGCTGAAGCGCGCTCTGGTGGACGCCGAGCAGCTCTCCGCAGCCGGTGAGCGGCATCGTGAGATTGGCGCCTTCGAGGTAGGTCACCCGCAGGGCCGGGTTGGCGGAGGCGGGCCACAGCCACAAGATGCCAACGGCCGCCAGCAGCGCCGCCAGCGCGCCGGCCGCCAATCCGAGCGCCCAGCGGAGGCGGGCGGCTACCGTCTCGGGCGGGGCGTCAGCTGCTGCTGCTGCTCGGATCACGTCCCCCTCGTTCCGCGTGGGCATAGTCTTGGGCCAGCCGAAGGCGGCCCGATAGGCGACAACGCTGCTGGCGGTCGCGGCCAGGATCGCTGCGACGGCGAGGCCGTAGATGGCGGTGCGCGGCCCCAAAGGTAGGGCGACCACCGCCGGGGCGGCGAGCCCGACGGCGCCCACGCCGAGGGCTCCGGTTATCGCGGCGAAGCCGGGGATCCACTTTTCGGCCAGCAGACGAATGCCGTCCCGAGTGGTCGCGGTGCCCTCATGCACGGTCCTGGCCGCCTCGATCAGGTGCGGTTGGGTGACCGGCTCGAGGTCGTAGTCAGCGTCCTCGCGGTACCGAGGCTGCGCGACCCACCAGGCGCCGCAGCCGCTAGCGCGGGTCTTTGGGCGGCCGGGATGCCTGTCGGGGCAGTTGCACACCATCAAGGTCGGCGCGTGGAACAGTTGCCCCGCAGACGCGGCCGACGCGACTACCACGGTCGCAGTTGGTTTGACGGTTGCCCCCACCTCGTCGCCGCAACGCGGGCAGGGACCGGCAGCGTGCAGCTCTCCCTTCGCGACGATCTCCTGGGAGATCCACTTCGCGAAGCTGTCCTGCTGGATCTCGGCGGGCTGCTCGACCCATCGATCCCGGGGCATGCGGCGCATTCTGCTGCCGTGCCGCGATGGCGCGGCATTGGTGGGCTCATGTCGGCGGGGTACGTAGCGGCGAATCACGCGAGTCACTACCCACGGTGAGCCGCCGACACAGGCACGCGGGCTACGCATCCCGCGCTCCTCGATCCGCGGTGGCGTGGGTTGGCCGATCTCGACGGCCCCTTCTTGCCGGCCCCCGGGGTGCCGCCGGCCTCCATCTCCCCGATGCGCTCGAGCGCCACGCGCAGGCCGATCGTCTTTAGGATGTGTCCGGGCTTCACCCGCTGTCCCTGGCCGGCGAGCCGGAGCAGGGTGGGGAAGTCGAAGTTCTTCTCCAGGACAAGCGTCGGGTGGAAGCCGACGAGGTAGGCCTTCGCCAGGTGCTCGAGCATGACGCCGGACGGTGGCAGTGCTGGCCGGGGGGTCAGTCATAAGCAAGAGTCAGGCCGCCGGACGGCAAGCCGAAGTCTCACAGTCCTAGATGAGCAAGTCCGAAAGGCGCAGTGGTCGTAGGCGATCAGGGATCTTGTAACGGGCTGGCCGGTCGCGCGGTTGTGCCAGATCGCGGCGGTGAGAGCCAGCAGCCGTTGGGCGATGCGGGCGGTGACTCCGCCGATGGTGCGCCCGCCGTGCAGTTCCAGGTCGAGTTGGCCCTTGAGGGTGTCGTTGACCGATTCGATGAGTTGGCGGATCGGTGCGAGCAGCGCCTGGCCGGGCCGGGGCGGCCGGTTGCGGTAGGCCGGGCGCAGCAGGTCCACGCCGCGGGCGTGCAGGTAGTCGTCCAGTTCGGCGGAGGCGTAGCCCTTGTCGGCGATGAGCAGCAGCCCGGGCCGGGCCGCCAGCAGGTGCCGGTCATGGTCCAAGACGGTCATCAGCACCTGGCGCTCGTCGAGCTTGG
>JAOPWG010000108.1 GCA_025965775.1 Modestobacter sp.
GACAGCCGCCGCCGTCGCGCCGCGGCTCGGGGGCGGGGGCGGGCTCGAGGACGGTCGTGGGGACGGCGGCCGCCAGCGCCCGCAGCGCCGGTACGTCGGCCGGGGGGACGGCGGCCTCCGTCACCTGCCGCACCGGCCCGAGCGGGGCGCCGTCCAGGACGGACAGCTGGTCGAGCGCGGCCTGCTGCACCCGCGCCCGCTGCGCCGCCCACTCCCCCGGCAGCGCCGGCAGGAGCCGGTCCACGGTGACCGACGCGACCCGCTGGCCCAGCACGCCCAGCGCGGTGGCCGTGGCGCGCAACGCGTCGGCGGACGCGGGTTCGGGACGCAGCACCAGGTGGACCGCGGTGGCCGCCTGGTCGGTGAGCGACACCCGGCCGATGAGCTCCTCCAGCGCCGCGACGCCGCCGAGCAGGGCGGCGGCACCGCCGGGCCGCCCGGGGACGACGGCCGAGCGCAGGGTCGTCAGCACCCGCAGCCGGGGCGGGGCCGCCTGGGCCAGCCACCAGCGCAGCGCCCCGGGTAGTGCGAGCAGCGCGAGCGCGGAGGCGGTGGGCCCGGCGTCCAGGACGACGACGTCGGTCCGGCCGGCAGCGGCATGCCGGGCCAGCGCGGCCAGTACCGCGAACTCGGTCGCCGCCGGGACGGCGACCACCGAGCTGTCCGGCGGGACCGACACCACCGGGAGGGCGGTCGCGAGCGCGTCGGCGTGCCGGGCCCACAGCCGCTCCAGGGCCGGCTGCGGGGCGACGAGGTCGACCTCGACGGCCGCGTCGAGCCCGGCCACCGGAACCGGCTGGGTGGTCAGGAGCACGCAGCGCGAGCCGGCGGCGGCCAGCTGCACCGCGGTCGCCGCGGCCACGGTCGAGGTGCCGGCGCCCCCGGGCCCGGTGACGAGCAGGATCTGCACGGTCAGCCCTCGACGCGCTTCTTGAGCTCCTTGAGCGCGGTGTCGAGGATGACCTTCTCCGCCTTGCGCTTGATCAGGCCGAGCATCGGGATGGCCAGGTCGATCGTGATCGAGTAGGTGACCTCGGTGGCGCCACCGGTGTCGCGCAGGGTGTAGGAACCGTCCTGCCGCTTCTGCATCTGGCCCTGCACCAGCGTCCAGCTGACCCGGGAGTCGCCGTCCCAGGTGTAGTCCAGGACGTAGTCGTCCTTGACCGCGCCCTGGTCGATGACGAAGTGCACGCGGCGGGCCCGCCCGTCGGCACCGGTCTCGACCACCTCGACGGTCCTGGCCGCCGCGACCCACTCCGGGTAATCGGGGAAGCCGGCGATCACCGCCATGACGTCGGCCGGAGGGGCGTCGATGACGATCGACTGGGTGGACTGGTCGGCCATGGGCGCAGGGTAGTAGATCCGCACGGTGGGGCCGGCCTGCGCGGACGGTGGCGCCCCGGTGGGGGGACCACCGGGGCGCACCCAGGAAGTGCTCGGCTACTCCCCAGTAGCCCACCGGACTAGATTTGCGCAAGATCCCGGCCCGGGGGTCGGAGGGCGACGGCGCCTCCCGCCGGGCGGGACAGAGAGGACCGGCGTGCGCGAGCTCAGCGTTCCCCCCACCGCCACCGTGGGGGCCGGCGAGGCCCTGACGGACATGGTCGCCCTCAACGCGGCGGAGCACCCGACCGACGTGGGGCTGCGCATCCAGCGCGACGGCCGCTGGGAGGACGTCACCCACGCGGAGTTCGCCGCCCAGGTCGCCGCTGTGGCCAAGGGCCTGGTCGCCGGTGGCGTCCGGGCCGGTGACCGGGTGGGCCTGCTGGCCAAGACCCGGTACGAGTGGACGGTGCTGGACTACGCCATCTGGACCGCCGGCGCGGTCGTCGTCCCGGTCTACGAGACCTCCAGCGCCGACCAGATCTCCTGGATCCTCGCCGACTCCGGCGCCCGGGCCATCGTGGTGGAGACCGCCGAGCACGCCGCGGCGGTCGAGTCGGTGCGCGAGGAGGCGCCGGACCTCGGCCCCCTCTGGGTCATCGAGGACGGCGCGCTGGATGCCCTGACCGCCGCCGGCGCCGACGTGCCCGACAGCGAGCTGGCCGCCCGCCGCGCCACGCTCACCGCCGACAGCCTGGCCACGCTGATCTACACCAGCGGCACCACCGGCCGGCCCAAGGGCTGCGAGCTGACGCACGCCAACTTCCTGTTCGAGATCCGCAACGGGATGAGCCTGCTCGGCAACTACCTGGACGAGCAGGGCTCCCTGCTGCTGTTCATCCCGCTGGCCCACGTGCTGGCCCGGGTGCTGCAGGTGGGGGCGATCAACACGCGCACCATCATCGGGCACACCCCGGACGTCAAGGACCTGGTCGGCGACCTCGGCCGGTTCCAGCCGACCTTCGTGCTGGCCGTCCCCCGGGTGTTCGAGAAGGTCTACAACACCGCCAAGGCCACCGCCGACGAGGGCGGCAAGGGAAAGGTCTTCGACAAGGCCGCCCAGGTCGCCGTCGACTGGTCGCGCGCGCAGGACGCCGGCGGCCCGGGGCTGGCCCTCAAGGCCCAGCACGCGCTGTTCGACAAGCTGGTCTACGGCAGGCTGCGGGCCGCCCTGGGCGGGCGCTGCGTCGCGGCGGTCTCCGGCGGGGCTCCGCTGGGCGAGCGGCTGGGCCACTTCTTCCGTGGCATGGGCGTCACCGTCTTCGAGGGCTACGGCCTGACCGAGACCACGGCCGCCGCCGCGGTCAACCACGACGCCGCCCTGCGCGTCGGCACCGTCGGCCGCCCGCTGCCCGGCGTGGACGCCGCCATCGCCGACGACGGCGAGGTGCTGCTGCGCGGCGGCATCGTCATGCGCGGCTACTGGAAGAACGAGCAGGCCACCCGCGAGGCGATCGACGAGCACGGCTGGTTCCACACCGGCGACCTCGGCGAGCTCGACGCGCAGGGCTTCCTGAAGATCACCGGCCGCAAGAAGGAGATCCTGGTGACCGCCGGGGGCAAGAACGTCGCCCCGGCCG
>JAOPWG010000119.1 GCA_025965775.1 Modestobacter sp.
CGGTGACGACCAGGGCGCCGTCGATGCGCGCCAGGGTGCCCCGGACTCGCAGCATCCCTCGATCGAGGTCGACGTCGGCCCACCGGAGCGCGAGCGCTTCGCCGCGGCGAAGCCCGGTGTGGACGAGCAGCTCGAAGAGGGGCGCGTACCGGGTGCTACCAGCCGCATCGAGCAGTTCGGCGGCCTGAGCCGGTGTCAGATGAGCGGCTTCCTTGCTCGTCACCTTCGGCCGTTTGATCGCCGCCGCAGGGTTGACGCCGATCGCGCCGTCTCGCACCGCGGTGTCCAGGATCGCCCGGGTCAACCCCGAACAGAAAGCCCGGCTGATCCGGCTGCTGCGCCGGCGCGGCCGGGCGGTCGGGTTCCTCGGTGACGGCGTCAACGACGCCCTCGCGCTGCACGCTGCCGACGTGGGCGTCAGCGTCGGCACCGCCACCGACGTCGCCAAGGACGCCGCCGACGTCATCCTCCTGGAGAAGGACCTCGGGGTGCTCGCCGGCGGTGTCACCGAGGGACGGCGGATCTTCGCCAACACCATCAAGTACGTGCTGATGGGCACCAGCAGCAACTTCGGGAACATGTTCAGCGCCGCCGCGGCGTCCGCGGTCCTGCCGTTCCTGCCGATGCTGCCCAGCCAGATCCTGCTCAACAACCTGCTCTACGACGCCGGGCAGCTGACCATCCCTACCGACCGGGTCGACCGGGAACAGCTCCAGGCCCCGTCGCACTGGGACATCTCGTTCATCCGCCGTTTCATGGTCTTCTTCGGGCCCATCAGCAGCCTGTTCGACTTCCTGACGTTCGCGGTGCTGCTCGGTGTCTTCCACGCCGGACCGGAGCTGTTCCACTCGGGCTGGTTCGTCGAGTCACTCGCCACCCAGACCCTGGTGATCTTCGTGATCCGGACCCGGCGCATCCCGTTCATCCGCAGCCGGCCCAGCCGGCCACTCCTGCTCGCCGCCGGCGGGACCGTTGCGGTCGGTGTTGCCCTGGTCATGTCCCCGGTGGCTCACCTGCTGGGGTTCATCCCCCCGCCGGCCGCCATGTTGCTCACCATCGCCGTCATGGTGGTCGCCTACCTGGTGCTCATCGAGCTCGCGAAGCTGGTCTTCTTCTCCGAGTGGGAACACCGCGCGCCGCACGTGCGCACCCGCGGTGCGCGGCACCGGATCCAGCGCCGCGCCGCGCGGTTCAGCCAGGGCACGCCGGTGCGGTCATGACAGTGAGGCGGCGCACCGCCCGTCGTGGACGGGGTCGGGGTCCCCCGGCGCCGAGGGTGGCACGGTCGATGGCTCGGGCGCTGTCCGCGCCGATCGCGGACGAGCGGACGGCGACCGGGACGGCGTCGCCGAGCCGGGCGTACTGGAGCCGCAGCGCCGACAGGCGCCCCACCAGGTCGACGGTTCCGATGCTGCCGGTGTCCTCGGTGGGGACGACCGCGCGCTCGTCGGTCACAGCCATGCCGTTCCTCCTCGGCCGTCGGAGACCGGCCGGTGGCGCGGCTCGGGAGGAGGCGGCGCCGGCGGCTCCTGGGCCGGAGTGCCAGGTGCCGAGGGAGTTGGCCGGGTGCTGTTCACGACCACGGTGCGGCGCGGTCGGCGCCCGGTGGGCTCGGCGAGAGCTGCCCGGCCGATCCGCATGAGCATCTGGGGGTGAGCAGGCGCGGTCAGCCGGCGCAGCCGCTCACGCGTCGTCGGCACCTCCAGCGCCTGGGTGAGGGGTCCGGCGACCCAGTCCCGGCGGGTGAGCTCGAGGAGCAGCCGTTCGAGCGCTTCTCCCGAGCGCAGCCAGTCCAGCGGCTCGTCGTGGGGCGTGGCGACAAGGACCATCGTCTGCTCGGTCCCCGACCCGGTGTGGGATGGCAGCCCGCCGGTGCCGCGCACGTCGAAGTCGCGCAGCGGGACGGCGTCCCGGCGGGTGCGCGGCGTTCGAGGGACGGAGCTGGCCGGCACGCCGTCGCCCTGGGCGGGCGGCCGGCTGATCCAGTGCTCCAGTTCGGCGCGGTAGGCCGGATCGGCCGCCTGCAGCCTGTCGGCCTCCTGGGTCAGCTCCGCGACCAGCGAGCTCTGGGCGGGGTCGCGCATCGGGACGAGCAGGGCGTACTCGGCCGCCGCGACGTCGACGAGCAGGTCGATCACCTGGTCGGGCACCGTGGCCGGCTCGAACGGTCGCCGGTTCGTGTGCCGGCGGTGCGCTACCCGGTCCAGCGGGGCCAGACCGGCCTCCGGCGGCCCTTCGACGGGCCGGACGACGGCCAGCAGGTCGGGGTCGTCGGGCGAGGGCAGTCGCGCGACGTCGACGGCGAACCGCCGGGCCGCCAGGGCAGCCCGGACGTTGAGCAGGGCGGCCCCGATGCTCAGCACGAGCTCGCGACCGTGCGGGTCGAGCACGGTCAGCTGTCGCGTCCGGTCCGCGCGCAGCTCCACCCGGTCGGGGAAGAGGACGAACGTCCAGGGCTGGGTGTTGTGGACCGAGGGGGCCAGGCGGCCCCGGTCCACAGCCTCCTCCAGCGCGCGGGCGATCGCGTCGGGAGCTGTTCTCGACGTGCCCCGCCCCGCCGTCGGTCGTCTCATGACGGCTCCTCGTGCTGCGGCGCGCCGTCAGCCGTGGCGGTTCGCGCCATCGTCTGCTTCGTACGCCTCCAGCGTGCCGGGGAGCGGCGGACCGACGCCGGTGGACGACGTCCCGTGACGACCGTCCGAAGGTCCGTGTTCTGCGGGCCCTCCGTCACCTCCGGTCGGAGTGGCGCCGGCGCAGGGGCACCTCGAGACAGCCGCGTGGATCGAGCCGGTAGTCGTCGTCGCGTACCCGGACGGGCAGGACGGCGGCCTGTTCCGCACTGCCGCCGGTGGTCAGCGACGAGTGGGTGATGGTGACCTCGACTTCCGGATGCCGGCGGTAGCGCACACCGAACCGCATACCGGTGAGCGCGTCCGGGAGGTCGAGCGCGGCCAGGTCGCGATCGTCTCCCGGAGCCGGGAGCGCGGTGCGCCGCACCTGGTAGCCCAGGTCGAAGGACGGATCGTCGACCCAGACCGGCGGTCCCAGGTCCGGCGGCACCTCGCAGCTCCCGCTCGAGGATCGTCCGTCACATCACCAGACGGGCACGTTCGCCGATGACCTGCTCGAGGTCCCCGGTGGCGGCGTCGAGCAGGCGGTGACTCAGGTCGGACAGCGACCGCGCGACCGCGATCTCGTCGCCGATCTCGGGGACGTCCCGGTCGGCCGGGTTGAGTCGGGCGAACCCGACTCCGACCATGCGCTCGGTGTCCCGGGTGTGCAGGTGTGCCAAGGCGCGCGTGCGGCCGTCGTGCTCACCGATGTCGATCCGGACGGTCCAGGTCCTGGTCACGTCCACGGCAACCTCCTCGGGTTCCTGCACCGACCCTGCGGTGACGCCGGCCCTGCGGAAACGGCCGGAAGGCCGGACGCCGCGGGACTTCCGGCCTCTGCCGCGGTCGGCGCCCCGGGACCACGGTGGGACATGTGCCGGGACGGCCGGATCCTGAGCGTGCTGGAGGCGACATGGACCTGCTGTCCGGGTCGACCGTGACCGACCGCACCGCGTCGGCATGAGCACCACGCTGCCGGCGGACCGCAAGGTCCGGACAACGCGTTCTCGCCCCGCTGCGCGCCGGACCCGCATCCTGCTGACCAACGGCTCGCCGGCCCTGTGCCGCCCCCTGGACGAGGACGATCTCGCCGAGCTGCGCGCCCTGCACCAGGCTCTCCCCGAGCGGGACCGGTACCTGCGGTTCAGCACGCTCCACCCGGCCGACCTGGCCGGCTACCTCGCGCGCACGCTGGCCCCCGACAGTGGCGCGCTGTCCCTGGGTGCCGTCGTCCGCGGCCGGCTGGTGGGGGCGGTGCAGATGATCCCGGTAGGCGGCGAGGTGGGGGAGGTCGCCGTGGTCGTCGCGCACGAGTGGCGCGACCACGGGGTGGCGACCGCGTTGCTCGAGGAACTCGCGGGAGCGGCCCTGCGCGCGGGCATCCGCCGGTTCGTCGCCGACGTCCTCGCCGAGAACGGCGGGATGCTGCGCGTGCTCACCGAGCTCGGTCTGCCGCTGAACATCACCTGGGAGGGTTCCTCGGTGCGGATCGAGGTGGCCCTGCACGGTGACGAGCGCTACTCGGTCGCAGCTGAGGCGCGCCACCGCCGGGCGGCGGCGGCCTCCATCCAGGGCGTTCTGCGGCCGGAGACGGTCGCGGTGGTGGGTGCCGGCTCGTCCGAGCACTCGATCGGACGGGCGGTCCTGCACAAGCTCCGCGCTGCCGGCTTCCCCGGCGCCGTGCTGGCGGTGAACCCGCATGCCGACCAGGTCGACGGCGTCCCGTGCTGGCCGACCGTGACGGAGCTGCCGTGCCGGGTCGACCTGGCGGTCGTCGCGGTGCCGGCCCCGGCGGTCGCCGACGTCGTCCGGCAGTGCGGAGAGCACGGTGTTCGGGCCGTCGTCCTGATCTCCGCAGGGCTGGCGGGCGTCCCAGGGCTGGTCGACGAGGTCGCCAGCCTGGCCGACCGCTACGGCATGCGCCTCGTCGGGCCCAACACCCTCGGCGTCGTCGGCCCGGGCGAGCGAGGGCGGCTCGACACGACCTTCATCGCCGACCCCGCCCCGCCGGGCGACGTCGGGCTGGTCGCCCAGTCCGGTGGCATTGCCATCGCCGCAGTCTCCGCCTGGCAGCGACTGGGGCTGGGGTTGTCGGCGATGGTCGCGATCGGCGACGCCCTCGACGTCGATGTCCGTGATGTTCTCGCCTGGTTCGACGAGGACCCTGGCACCGCGCTGGCCGTCGTCTACGCCGAGTCGGAGCCGGACCTGCGCGGTCTGGTCCCGACGGCGGCGCACCTGGCCGCGCGGATGCCGGTGCTGGCCCTGGAGGCGGGCACATCGGTGGCCGGCCAGCGGGCCGCGGCCTCCCACACGGCCCGCTCGGCCACGCCGCACGCGGTCCGCGAGGCGTTCTACGCCGCGACCGGCATCCAGCCGGTGATGGACCTGACCGAGCTGGCCGCCGCCGTCGCACTGCTGCGCGGGCAGCCACTGCCGAGCGCTCCGGCCGTCGTCGTGCTGACCAACGTGGGCGGTGGCGGTGTGCTGGCCGCCGACGCCTGCGTCGCCGCGGGCCTGCGGCTCGATCGGCTGCCCGAGGACGTCCAGGAGCGCCTGCGGACGGTCCTCCCCGAGCTCGCCGTCACGGGCAACCCGGTGGACACCAGCGCGGCAGTGCACGCCCCCGCATTCGCCGAGGCCCTCCGGATCCTCCTGGCGAGCCCGGCGGTCGGCGCCGTGCTCACGGTCACGGCGCCGACAGCGGTGAGCGACCCCGCTCCGGGTGTCGTGGCAGGCGCGGCGGCATCGGCCGCGGCGGGGAGAGCCACACCCGTGGTCGACGTGCAGCTCACCCGCGCGACGACCGTCGATCGGCTGGCGCTTCCGGGCGCCCCGGCCGACCGCTTCCTGGTGTCGGTGAACGAGCCCGGCACGGCCGCGCGGGTGCTGGCCACCGCGATGCGGCGGCGGGAGTGGCTGGGCCGCCCGGTGGAGGCCGCACAGGCGCCGTCCCGCGTCGACGTCCGGGCCGCGCGGGAGGTGCTCGCCTCTGCCCTGTCCCGGGCGCCGGACGGGGACTGGCTGCTGCCGACGGAGGTATCTGCGCTGTGCGTTGCAGCCGGCTTGCGCACGGTGCCGGCCTCCTGGGTGCGCACGGCGGGTGAGGCGCGGGCGGTCGCTCAGGCGTACCGCGGCTCCGTGGCGGTGAAGGGCTACGTCGCCGGTGTGCTGCACAAGGGCGACGCGGGCTACCTGCGGCTGCCGGTGACCGAACCGGCTGCGGCCGCCGCGGCCGTGTCCGAGTTCCGGTCCCGCGCCGGCAAGGCCTGGCTGGGCGCGGTCGTGCAGCCGATGGTGGCGCCCGGTGACGAGCTCCTCGTCGGTGCGGTCCGAGACCCGTCCGCCGGCCCGATCGTCGTGCTCGGACCGGGTGGACGGGCCACCGATGCGCTCGGCCACCGGGTGCACCGGTTCGCGCCGGTGACCGACACCGACGCCGAGGAGATGATCGCCGCCACCGGGCTGTTCGGCACGGCGCACGGGCGCGCGCTCGACCGGATCGGGATCGCCGACTGCGTGCGACGGGTCGGCTGGCTGGCCGATGCGCTGCCCGAGGTCGCCGAGATCGATGTCAACCCGCTGGTGGTGACGGTGGCCCGCACCGCGGCCCTGGACGTCCGGATCCGCGTCGAGCCCGCGGGGCCTGAGGTGCTCGCGGCGCAGGAACTCGCGCAGCGGCGGGACGAGACGTCGGGCGGAAGGGCCCGGTCGGTAGGGCCATCCGGTCCGTGCGCGTGCGGGGGCCGGTGCGCGAGCGTGACGGTGGCGGATCCGGCGCATTCCTCGCCCGACCTGGTCCTGCCGAGGGAAGTGACTTCCGATGATGTTCTGGCCCGACCATGATCTGACCGGCTGGGGATGGGGGCCGATGGTGATCTCGATGGCGCTGTTCTGGGCGCTGCTCATCGGGGGCGGCGTCCTGCTGCTCCGGGCGCTCAACCGCCCGTCCGGTGGACCTGCTCCCGGCGCGAGGCCGTCGCCGCAGCAGCTCCTGGCTGAACGGTTCGCCCGCGGGGAGATCGTCGTGGAGGAGTACCGCGGGCGGCTGGCCTAGCTGATCAGCACCGAGCACGTCGCGCCGCCCCTGCTATGACCCGCTGCGCCTGAGGACCCGCTGCCCCCGACCGGGCACGGCCTGAGCCGCGAGGGCGTGCCGTGCTCAGGTCCTCGAACTGCCGACGACGCCGGTCAACTCCTCACGTTTTCGGCGTCGGAGTGCTCGTGGAGCACAACCACCGGGCAGGGCGCGTGCGCGACGACGTGCTGGCTCACCGAGCCCAGCAGCATGCCGGCGAAGCCGCCGTATCCGCGGCAGCCCACGACCAGCAGATCGGCCCCGTCCGCGGCGTCGAGCAGTG
>JAOPWG010000127.1 GCA_025965775.1 Modestobacter sp.
GGAAGAGCCGCCGCGCACCGGTCCGGGTCAGCTGCTTCTGCCCGGGCATCGGCTCGGCCAGCGAACCGAAGCGGGCCAGCGCGTCGTACAGCGTGATGCCGGCGGTGACGTAGGGCCGCTCCCAGTGGTGGGTCAGCGGGTAGAGGAAGGGCACCGGCTTGACCAGGTGCGGGGCGAGCCGGTTCACCGACAGGTCACGCTCGTGCAGGGCCTCCCGGACCAGACCGAAGTCGAACTGCTCGAGGTACCGCAGGCCGCCGTGGAACAGCTTCGAAGAGCGCGACGAGGTACCGCTGGCGAAGTCGCGGGCCTCGACCAGAGCGGTGCGCAGACCGCGGGTGGCCGCGTCCAGGGCCACCCCGGCGCCGGTGACGCCGCCGCCGACGACCAGTACCTCGAACTCGCCCTCGGCGAGCTCGGCCCAGGCCTGGACGCGGCGTTCAGGGCCGAGTGGGGGAACTGCGGTCATGGCTGCTCCTCGATGTGGCCGACCCGCGCGCAGGACGGCGTCCTCGGTCCGGCCGGGCACCACCGGCGACGCCGGGATGCCGACGCCGAGATGCCAGGAGACCACCTGCCCCCTAGCGTTCACCCTCCGAGGCCGATCGCGCCTGTCCTGGCCCCTCGCGGGTGGGAGATCACACCGACGTGATCGCGCCGTCGGACCGCGAGAGGAGAGACCCATGGCCGCCGAGTACGTCGCCGCCATCGACCAGGGCACCACGAGCACCCGCTGCATGCTCTTCGACCACGAGGGCACGGTCGTCTCGGTGGGGCAGAAAGAGCACCGGCAGGTCTTCCCGCGCGCCGGGTGGGTCGAGCACGACCCGATGGAGATCTGGGCCAACACCCGCGAGGTGGTGGGGCAGGCGCTGGCCCGCGGCAACGTGGGCATCGCCGACATCGTCGCCGTCGGCATCACCAACCAGCGCGAGACCACCGTCGTGTGGGACCGCACCACCGGGGAGCCGGTCTACAACGCGATCGTCTGGCAGGACACCCGCACCGGGCGGATCTGCGAGGAGCTCGGGGCCCTGGGCGGGGGCGCCGACCGGTACAAGGACCGGGTGGGGTTGCCGCTGGCCACCTACTTCGCCGGCCCCAAGGTGCGCTGGATCCTGGACAACGTGGACGGCGCCCGGGAGCGCGCCGAGCGCGGTGAGCTGCGCATGGGCACCATCGACTCCTGGTTGATGTGGAACATGACCGGCGGCACCGACGGCGGCCAGCACCTCACCGACGTATCCAACGCCTCCCGGACGATGCTGATGGACTACCGAAGCCTGTCCTGGGACAGCGACATCGCCGCGGAGATGGGCATCCCGACGTCGATGCTCCCGGAGATCCGCTCCAACTCCGAGGAGTACGGGAAGGGGCGCCGGGCCGGGTTCCTGGCCGGCGTCCCGATCGCCGGGTCGCTGGGCGACCAGCAGGCGGCCACCTTCGGCCAGGTCTGCTTCGAGCGGGGGATGGCCAAGAACACCTACGGCACCGGCAACTTCATGCTGCTCAACACCGGCGAGGAGGCCGTCCCCTCGGAGAACGGCCTGCTCACGACGCTGTGCTACCAGCTGGGGGACGCCCGGCCGGTGTACGCGCTGGAAGGTTCGATCGCCGTCACCGGCTCGCTGGTCCAGTGGGTGCGCGACAACCTCGGGATGATCTCCGAGGCCGCCGAGATCGAGGCGCTGGCCCGGACGGTGGACGACAACGGCGGGGCCTACTTCGTGCCCGCCTTCTCCGGCCTGTTCGCCCCGCACTGGCGCTCCGACGCCCGCGGCGCCGTGGTCGGCCTCACCCGGTTCGTCACCAAGGGGCACCTGGCCCGCGCCGTCCTGGAGGCCACCGCGTTCCAGACCCGCGAGGTGCTCGACGCGATGAACGCCGATTCCGGGGTCGACCTCACCGAGCTGCGGGTGGACGGCGGGATGGTCGGCAACGAGCTGCTCATGCAGTTCCAGGCCGACCTGCTGGACGTCCCGGTGATCCGGCCGAAGATCGCCGAGACGACGGCGCTGGGCGCCGCCTACGCCGCCGGGCTGGCCGTGGGCTTCTGGTCCGGCCTGGACGAGCTGACCGCCAAGTGGGCCGAGGACAAGCGCTGGGAGCCGCAGATGCCGGCCGACGAGCGGGAGCGGATGTACCGCAACTGGCAGAAGGCGGTGACCAAGAGCCTCGACTGGGTGGACGACGACGTGTTGTGACACACGGCGGCGCTGCACCGAGCCCGTCGCTGCACCGAGCCCGTCGCTGCACCGAGCCCGTCATTGCACCGAGCCCGTCATTGCACGCCTTCCTGCCGCATCGCACGCGCTGCACCACGTGCGATCCGACAGAAGCACGTGCAATGCGGGGGTGGGACGACGGGTCGGCGCCGGACTCAGCTGCTCAGGGCGGCGCTGACGACCGCCTTCGCCTCCTCCTGTACCCGCGCGAGGTGCTCGGGGCCGCGGAAGGACTCCGCGTAGACCTTGTAGACGTCCTCGGTGCCCGACGGACGGGCGGCGAACCAGGCGTTCTCGGTGACCACCTTGAGCCCGCCGATGGCCGCGTCGTTGCCCGGCGCCCGGGTGAGCTTGGCGATGATCGGCTCGCCGGCGAGCTCCGTGGCCGCGACGTCCGAGGGGGACAGCTTGCCGAGCTTGGCCTTCTCCTCGCGGGAGGCGGCGGCGTCCACCCGGGCGTAGGCGGACTCGCCGAACTCGGCGGTCAGGTCCGCGTGCAGCTGCGAGGGGGACCGGCCCGTCACGGCCTGGATCTCGCTGGCCAGCAGGGCGAGCAGGAGGCCGTCCTTGTCCGTGGTCCAGACGCTGCCGTCGCCGCGCAGGAACGACGCCCCGGCGGACTCCTCGCCACCGAACCCGACGGATCCGTCGAGCAGGCCGGGGACGAACCACTTGAAGCCGACCGGGACCTCGACCAGCCTGCGGCCCATCGCCGCGACCACCCGGTCGATGAGCGAGGAGGAGACCAGCGTCTTGCCGACCGCGGTCCCCGGCGACCACGAGGGCCGGTGGCCGAACAGGTAGGAGATGGCCACGGCCAGGAAGTGGTTGGGGTTCATCAGCCCACCGTCGGGGGTCACGATGCCGTGCCGGTCGGCGTCGGCGTCGTTGCCGGTCGCGACGTCGAACTCGTCCTTGCGCGAGACCAGCGAGGCCATCGCGTCCGGCGACGAGCAGTCCATCCGGATCCTGCCGTCCCAGTCGAGCGTCATGAACCGCCACGTCGCGTCGACCAGGGGGTTGACCACGGTCAGGTCGATGCCGTGGCGGTCGGCGATCTCGCCCCAGTAGTGCACCGACGCGCCGCCCAGGGGGTCGGCGCCGATCCGGACCCCGGCCACCTTGATCGCGTTCAGGTCGATCGCGTTCGGCAGGTCGTCGACGTAGGTGCCGAGGAAGTCGTAGGCGTGGGCGGCGGCCCCGGCCCGGGCGAACGGGGTGCGCCGCACCTCGCCCAGCCCCGCGGCGACCAGCTCGTTGGCCCGCTTCGCGATCACTGCGGTGGCGTCGGTGTCGGCGGGACCGCCGTGGGGCGGGTTGTACTTGAAGCCGCCGTCCGCCGGCGGGTTGTGCGAGGGCGTGACGACGATGCCGTCCG
>JAOPWG010000167.1 GCA_025965775.1 Modestobacter sp.
GGGCCGGGCTGATCGCCGGTGCGCTGGGCATCCTGCTGGTCTTCGTCTACGCGCTCTTCTACTACCGGCTGCTCGGGCTGGTGATGATCGCCAGCCTGGTGCTGTCGGCGGTCGTGGTCTACGCGACCCTGGTGCTGCTGGGCCGGGAGATCGGCTTCGCGCTGAGCCTGGCCGGCATCGCCGGGTTCATCGTGTCCATCGGTATCACCGCAGACTCCTTCGTCGTCTACTTCGAGAGACTCAAGGACGAGGTGCGGGAGGGCCGGACGCTGCGCAGCGCCACGCCACGGGCGTGGGTGCGGGCCCGCCGTACGATCCTGTCCGCCGACGCGGTCAGCTTCCTGGCCGCCGCGATCCTCTACGTGCTGGCGATCGGTGACGTGAAGGGCTTCGCATTCACCCTGGGCATGTCCACGGTGCTGGACCTCGTCGTCGTCTTCCTCTTCACCCACCCGCTGCTCGCCGTCCTCAGTCGGAACAAGCGCTTCGGTAGCAACCGGTTCTCCGGCCTGGGCCAGGTCGACCACGCGGCGCGGCGCCCGGCCGGCACGCGGGCCGAGGAGCTTGTCGGTGCCGGCAGCGGCAGCCCGAGCACGGACAGGAGCACCCGATGACCGGCACGCCCCGTCAGCCCGCGACCGACTCCGTCGACGAGGTCGTCGTCGACGAGACGGTCCGTGACGACGCTGCGGCCTCGGCCGACGACGGTCACCTCGCCGAGGCCGGTCTGCCCGCCGAAGGGGAGCCGGCCCCCGCGGCGGCCCGGACGTCGCTCGCGCACCGCCTCTACAACGGCGAGGCCGGCCTGGACGTGGTCGGGCGGCGGAAGTTCTGGTACCGGGTGACCGCCGTGGTGATGCTGGTCTGCATCGCCTCGATGGTCTTCCGTGGCTTCAACTTCGGCATCGACTTCGCCGGCGGCAGCAGCATCCGCGTGCCGGCCTCCAGCTCGCAGCTCACCGAGATCCAGCACGCGGCCGAGAACGCCGGTGCCCAGGTGGCCAGCGCCCAGGTCGTGGGGGGCAACTCCGTGCTGCTGCGCACCTCGGCGCTGGACAACAACACCGAGAGCGCCGTCGTGAACGCGGTCGCGAAGGCCGCCGGGGTCGACCCCACCCAGGTCAGCCCGCAGTCGGTGAGCGCCGACTGGGGCCGCGATGTCACCGACCAGGCACTCATCGCGCTGGTGGTCTTCCTCGTCGCGGTCATGCTCTTCCTGGCCGTCCGCTTCCAGCCGAAGATGGCCGCCGCGGCGATCGTGGCGCTGGTGCACGACCTGCTGCTCACCGCGGGCGTCTACTCGATCATCGGCTTCGAGGTCTCTCCGTCCACGGTGATCGGGTTGCTCACCATCCTCGGGTTCTCCCTGTACGACACCGTGGTGGTGTTCGACAAGGTGGACGAGAACACCAAGCATCTCGCCAAGAGCGCGCGGATGACCTACGGCGAGGCGGCCAACCTGGCGGTCAACCAGACGCTGATGCGCTCGATCAACACGTCGGTCATCGCCCTGCTGCCGGTCGCCGGCCTGCTGTTCGTCGGGGCCGGACTGCTGGGTGTCGGCACGCTCAAGGACCTCGCGCTGGTGCTGTTCGTCGGCCTGGCCGCCGGTACCTACAGCTCGATCTTCCTGGCCACTCCGGTGCTGGTCTCGCTCAAGGAGCGCGAACCGGAGCAGCAGGCGCTGCGCAAGCGGGTGCTGGCGCGCCGGGCCGCCGAGGCCCGTCAGTCGGCCGCGGCCCGGGTGAACGCCCCGGTCGCCTCCGCCCGTCGGGCCCGGACTGCCGGCGCGGGGGCCGGGAGCACGGCGGTCGCGGTGACCGAGCGGCCGGCCGACCTGCCCCAGCGCCCGGACGTGCACGTCCCGGTGGAGTCCCCGGACTCGGTGCGGCCCTCCCGGCCGGCCGTGGGTGGGACGACGACGCCGCGGCCCGGCCAGCGTCCGCAGCGACCCGGTGGCCGCGGTCCGGGCAAGAAGCGCCGGTGACCTCGGCCGCGGCCGACCCGGCCGGGACATCGGTGGACGAGCTGATCGCTTCCCTGTCCGTCGACGTCCCTGACTTCCCCGAGCCCGGGGTCGTCTTCCGGGACCTGACCCCGGTCTTCGCCGATGCGGAGGCGTTCCGCCGCGTCGTCGACGGGCTGGCCGAGCCGGCCACCGTCGACCCGCGGGCTGCGGCGATGAGCGGTCCCGGGAGGCGGGACTTCGACGTCGTCGCCGGGGTCGAGGCGCGCGGCTTCCTGCTGGCCGCGGCCGTGGCGCTGGACGCCGGAACCGGGGTCGTGCCGGTGCGCAAGGCCGGCAAGCTGCCCCGGGACCGGGTGTCGGCGGAGTACGCGCTGGAGTACGGCTCGGCCACCCTGGAGCTGCACACCGACTCGGTGCAGCCCGGTCAGCGGGTGCTGCTGGTCGACGACGTCCTGGCCACCGGCGGCACGCTGGCGGCGGCCATCTCCCTGATCGAGCGGCTGGGAGGGATCGTGACCGGTGTGTCGGTCGTCGTGGAGCTCGTCGCGCTGGGCGGCCGGCAGCGGATCGCTCCCCATCCGGTGCACGCCCTCTGGAGGACCTGAGGGGGTTCACCGGCCGGGGTGAGTGCCACCGGCGGCCACCCGCGGGACACGGCTAGCATGGGGAGGGTCCCATCCTCCTCAGCAGGGCAGGAGTAGCCGTGGCCTCGGACGTCGCCGTTCCGCGCACGCCGGGCGCGCCCGCCGTCGACGCGGACGCCGCCGGTGCCCCGCGGGCC
>JAOPWG010000350.1 GCA_025965775.1 Modestobacter sp.
GGCGATCAACCAGCGCAGCGACGCCTGCGCCGTGCCGCGCGGCAGCGTGGTGATGGAGGCGATGGTCGCCCTGGTGCTGGCCGACGCGGTGCTGGAGAAGTTCGGTGGCGACTCGGTGACCGAGACCCGCCGCAACGTGGCCGGCTACCTCGACGCGCTGCCCTACCGGTGAACGCGCCCCGCGGCCCGCTGGTGGTCCTCGTCGGGCCGCCCGCGTCGGGCAAGACCACGGTCGGGACGGCGGTGGCCACCGCGCTGGGTGTGCCGTTCCGGGACACCGACCACGACGTCGAGGCGGTCGCCGGCAGCACGGTCGCCGACCTGTTCGTGCAGCGCGGCGAGCCGCACTTCCGCGCCCTGGAGGCGGCGGCGGTGACCCGGGCGATGGCCGAGCACGAGGGGGTCCTGGCCCTCGGCGGGGGAGCGGTGACCGATGAGGGCACCCGGCGGCTGCTGGTGGACCACGGCCGGGCCGGCGGGACGGTGGTCTGGCTGGACGTCGACCTCCCCTCGGCCGCGCACCGGGTCGGGTTGTCCCGGGACCGGCCGATCCTGGGGCTCAACCCCCGGGCGATGCTGCGCACCATGCTGGAGACCCGGGCCCCGCTCTACGGCGAGGTGGCCACCCTGACCGTGCCCACCGGCGGCCGACCGGCCGAGGACGTCGTCGCCGAGGTGCTGGCGGTCCTGCAGGCCTCCGCAGGCTCGGGAGCCGGGGCGTGAAGCGCGACGTGCAGCGGGTGACCGTTGCCGGCCGGCGGCCCTACGAGGTCTGCATCGGACCGGGCGCTCAGCGGCAGCTGGGGCTCGTGCTGGACGGCACGGCGCGTGCCGTCGTGGTGCACGCCCCGCCCCTGGCCGCCGCGGCCGGGGCCGCGGTCGAGACGCTGCAGCAGGCCGGGGTCGCCGCCGAGGCGCTCGTCGTGCCCGACGGCGAGGCCGCCAAGTCCGCCGACGTGGCGGTGGGCGCCTGGGCGGAGTTCGGCCGGCTCGGGCTGACCCGCTCCGACGCCGTGGTCGGCCTGGGCGGGGGAGCGGTCACCGACCTGGCCGGCTTCCTGGCCGCCACGTGGCTGCGCGGCGTCCGCGTCGTCCAGGTGCCCACCAGCCTGCTCGGCATGGTCGACGCCGCCGTCGGCGGCAAGACCGGGATCAACACCGCCGCGGGCAAGAACCTGGTCGGCGCCTTCCACCCACCGACCGCCGTGCTCGCCGACACCGACGCGCTGGCCGCCCTCCCCGAGGCGGAGTTCCGCTCGGGGCTGGCCGAGGTGGTCAAGTGCGGTTTCATCGCCGACGGCCGGGTGCTGGAGCTGCTGGAGGACGACCCGACCGGTCACCGGGACACCACCGAGCTGATCACCCGGGCGGTGCAGGTCAAGGCGGACGCGGTCGCCGACGACCTGTACGACACCGGGCGGCGGGAGTTCCTCAACTACGGCCACACCCTGGCGCACGCCATCGAGCGGGTCGAGGACTTCGGCTGGCGGCACGGCGAGGCGGTCGCGGTGGGGCTGGTCTTCGCCGCCGAGCTGGCCGTGCAGGCCGGCCGGCTGTCCCGCGCCGACGCCGACCGCCACCGCCGCCTGGTCGCCGCCCTGGGGCTGCCGACCAGCTACCACGGTGACTGGGCCCGGCTGCAGTCGGTGATGCGGCTGGACAAGAAGGCCCGCGGCGCGTCGCTGCGCTTCGTCGTCCTCGACGGGCTGGGCGCCCCCACGATCCTGACCGACCCGGACCAGGCCTGGCTCGACGCCGCCTGGGCGGCCGTCTCCGGGGAGGAGAACCCATGACCATCCAGGTGCTCAACGGTGCCAACCTCGGCCGGCTCGGCAAGCGCGAGCCGGCCACGTACGGGACGACGACCTACGCCGAGCTGGTGCAGCTGATCGAGACCGCGGCCGGCGAGCTGGGTGTGGACGTGGTGGTCCGGCAGACCGACTCCGAGGCCGAGCTGCTGGGCTGGGTGTTCGACGCCGCCGACGCCGGCGACGCGGTGGTGATCAACCCCGGCGGCTGGTCGCACACCTCGGTCGTGCTGCACGACGCGCTCGCCGGGCTCACCGGCCCGCTGGTCGAGGTGCACATCACCAACATCCACGCCCGCGAGGAGTTCCGGCACTCCTCCTACGTCTCGCGGGTGGCCGACGGCGTGATCGCCGGGCTCGGGGTGCAGGGATACGTCGCGGCGCTGCGGTGGCTGGTGGAGAAGGGCGCCCGGTGAAGGCGACGCGGCCGGACCCATCGCAGGGAGATGCCCGGAGCCGACGGGGAGCGAGCATCGCAGTGAGCGCCAACGAGCGAGGAGCGGAACGACCGCGGAGGCGATGGATGTCGTCGACCGAGGAGCGGACCGGGCGCGGAGTCGAACGGTGGACCCGATGAGTGATCGCGAGGCCGGTCGCCGCGACCGGTTGCGGGCCACCGCGGCTGCGGCCGGGCTGGACGCCGTCCTGGTCACCAACCTGCTCAACGTCCGGTACCTGACCGGGTTCACCGGCTCCAACGGCGCCCTGCTGCTGCGCGCCGACGGCGCCGACCTCTTCGGCACCGACGGCCGCTACACCACCCAGGCCGGCACCCAGGTGCCCGACGTCGAGCTGCTGGTCGACCGTGGCACCGTCCCGGCGCTGGCCGCCCAGGCGGTCCGGCGGGGCGCCGGGCGGCTGGGCTTCGAGTCCCACGACGTCACCGTCGACGGGCTGCGTGCCCTGGAGCGGGTACTCGGCGAGGCCGGCGGGGGCGGCCCGGTGCCCGAGCTGGTGAGCATCCGGCGGGCGGTCGAGGCGCTGCGCGCGGTCAAGGACGACGGCGAGGTCGAGGCGCTGCGCCGGGCCTGCGCGGTCGCCGACCGGGCGCTGGCCGAGCTGGCCGCCGAGGGGGCGCTGCGCCCGGGACGCACCGAGCTGCAGGTGGGGCGTGAGCTGGACGCCCGGATGCTCACCCTGGGCGCGGAGTCGCCGTCCTTCGAGACCATCGTGGCCACCGGCGCGAACTCGGCGGTCCCGCACCACCGCCCCGACGCGACGGTGCTGCGCGACGGCGACCTGCTCAAGCTCGACTTCGGCGCGACCGTCGAGGGCTACCACTCCGACATGACCCGCACCCTGGTGCTCGGACACGCTGCGGACTGGCAGCAGGAGATCTACGAGCTGGTCGCGGCCGCGCAGGCGGCCGGCCGCGCGGCGCTGGCGGTGGGCGCGGAGGTGAGCGCGGTGGACGCCGCTGCACGCGATGTGATCGCCGCGGCCGGTCACGGCGACCACTTCACCCACGGGCTCGGACACGGTGTCGGGCTGGAGATCCACGAGGCTCCGGGGATCTCGGCGCTGGGCGCAGGTACCCTGGCACCCGGCATGGCCGTCACCGTGGAGCCGGGCGTCTACCTGCCCGGCCACGGCGGTGTCCGGATCGAGGACACCCTCGTCGTCACCGACGACGCGCCCGAGTTGTTGACCCTCACGAGCAAGGAACTGCTGGTTCTCTAGATGGCTACCACCAACGATCTCAAGAACGGCACCGTCCTCAACCTGGACGGCCAGCTCTGGACCGTCACCGACTTCCAGCACGTGAAGCCGGGCAAGGGCGGCGCCTTCGTGCGCACGACGCTGAAGAACGTCCTGTCCGGCAAGGTCGTCGACCGGACGTTCAACGCCGGCACGAAGGTCGAGACGGCGAACGTGGACAAGCGGTCGATGACCTACCTGTACCAGGACGGCGCCGACTACGTGTTCATGGACGGCGACACGTTCGACCAGATCCCGGTGTCGGCCGCGACGCTCGGGGACGGCTCGAACTACCTGCTGGAGAACACCGAGGTGATCGTGGCCGTGCACGACGGCACGCCCCTCTACGTGGAGCTCCCGGTGACCATGGAGCTGCTCGTGCAGCACACCGACCCGGGCCTGCAGGGCGACCGGTCCACCGGTGGCACGAAGCCGGCCACGCTGGAGACCGGCGCGGAGATCCAGGTCCCGCTGTTCATCACCACCGGCGAGAAGCTCAAGGTGGACACCCGCGACGGCCGCTACCTCGGCCGGGTCAGCTGACTTTCCGGTGGCTGCCCGCACCAAGGCCCGCAAGCGCGCGGTCGATGTCCTCTACGAGGCAGACCTGCGCGCCAGTGACCCGCTGGCGGTCCTCCGGGACCGCATCGCCGACGGCAACCCGCCGGTGCCCGAGCACGCCGTCCGGCTGGTCGAGGGCGTGGTCGCGCACGCCGCCCGGATCGACGAGCTGATCGAGGCCCACGCCTCCGGCTGGTCGCTGGACCGGCTGCCCGACGTCGACCGGGCGGTGCTGCGGATGGCGGTCTACGAGCTGCTGTGGGTGGACGACGTCCCCGACGCGGTCGTCATCGACGAGGCCGTCGAGCTGGCCAAGTCGCTGTCCACCGACGACTCGCCGGCCTACGTCAACGGCGTGCTCGGCGGGATCCTCCGGACGGAGATCCCGGCTCCCTAGCCCAGCCGCTGGGCACGCTTGCCGACCGCCGGCTCTGGCCGAGTGGACGCGCGACGGGCTGGACCTGGCCCACGCCCTGCAGCACGCGCTCGGCCCGGACGTCGAGGTCAGCTACGAGGGTCGAGCCGTCGGCGACCGGCGGTCCCTGATCTCCCGCAGCTGACTCTCTCCCCCGGGTGGCAGTTTCCGGCGCGCTGACGGCCGATGGAGCGACGACGCCGCAGCAGGGGCGCTGCAACGCGGAGAGGCGCTACCCGATCCCGCGGGTGGGCCTCTCCTCACGTCCGGCTCACCGCGCAGTGCGGCGGCGCTCCCAGTCCAACGGCTCGTCGTCCTCGGTGGCGTAGCCGATGCCGTCGGCCCCCGGGGACAGCACGCCCCACTCGATGAGCCGGGTGGTGAGCTCGTCGGGGCTCATGTCGTAGATGATCGCCAGCGACTTGAGGTCCTCCGCGCGGATGGAGAGGACCTTGCCGTTGTAGTCGTGGCGCTGCGCCTGGATC
>JAOPWG010000227.1 GCA_025965775.1 Modestobacter sp.
CCCTTCGGCGACGTCGTACTCGACGACTCCGGGCGCCCGCTGGTCTTCGCCAGCGCCGGTATCGGGATCACCCCGATGGCCGGCATGCTCTCCCACCTGGTGGCCGCCGGCTCCCACGTCGACGTCACCGTCCTGCATGCCGACCTGAACGAGTCGTCCTTTGCCCTCCGCCGGCAGGTGCTCGCCGACGTCCGCGCGCTACCCAACGCCACCATGTACGTCTGGTACGAGCACGGCGCCAACGGGTCGCTGCCGGTCGACGGGCGGTTCGCCGGAATGATGGACGTCTCCCGGGTCGACCTGCCCATCGACGCCACGTACACCATCTGCGGCCCGCTGCCGTTCATGCAGGCGATCCGCGGCGCGCTGCTCGACCGCGAAGTCGCGGCGCGGGACATCGAGTACGAGGTCTTCGGCCCCGACCTGTGGCAGGCCGACGCCGACTAGGGCCTGTCCTACGGATCAGCTCGTAGTCGCGGCGCAGGAACCCGGCACCAGTCGCTGATCAGGTTGCGCCCTGCGATGCCCCCGCCAGACTTCGGTCGACTCCCGTCGGAGGGGTGATCATGCAGGTGAGCGGCCGGGGCGAGCACCGGGCAACGCCGGGCTGGCAGAACTCGCCGACAACTCCCCGACTTCCGCTCGCGCGCCGCCTGCGGTCGGGGCCTCCGGCGCACGTCGTTGCGCGGGTCTGCTCCCCGACGATGCCCGGCGAGCCCATGCGGGTGCAGCCCAGCCGCGCCAAGCGCCAGCCGTCGAGGATGCCTGGACAAGGGCCCAGGGCGCGTGCGGGTGCACGTCGCCCAGGGGTCGTCCCGTCAGGCGGTGAGGGTCACCAGCGGCTGCCCGATCTCGACGACGTAGGTGGAGAGCATCCGGCCCGTCCCCGGACCGATGTCGCGGGCGTTGTGCGGCGTGCGAGGCGGCATGAGGAAGCCGTCGCCGGCGTGCAGGTTCAGGGTGGGCTGCCCCTGGATCATCATGTCCACCGTCCCGGCGACGATGTAGCCCACCTCCTCACCCGGATGGGTGTGCCAGCCCGACTGGACGCCGACCGGGATCTCCGTGAGCACCTGCACGATCTCCCGTCCCGGGATCGAGGAGGGGCCGCGCTGGACCTCGCTGCGCCGGAGCTTCCCGGCCAGCGCGTCGGACGCCGGCAGCGCGGTGGTCAAGGGGTCGGAGTCCATGGTCGGACCTCCCGGTCGATCGGGCCACGAGCGGACGGGTGGCGCCGCTCTGTCGGTGGGACCGACGGCGTCACCAGCATCCCCGCCCCACCCGGGGAGGGATGGGTCGAGCCACGGCATCGGGCGGCCTGCCGGCGGATTCGACGGGACACGTCGCTGACGTCGCGCCCCGTTCCTACCGCGAGACGACGTCGATGGCCTGCAGGAGAACGTCGGTCACGATCTGGGGCTGGGACATCATGATCACGTGAGAGCCCCCGGCCTCGACGATGGTTGCGCCGGCTCGCTGGGCCATGGAGCCCACGACGTCGCTGCCGGCGGCCTTGTCGCCCGTGGCCACCACCGCCCAGGAGGGCAGGGTCTTCCAAGCCGGCGTCCCGTTCCGCTCGGAGAAGGCCAGTGCGGCGACGGGGCGCTGGGTGGCGGCCATCACGGTGGTCTGCTCCACGGGCAGGTCGGCGGCGAAGACGTCATGGAACTTCTCCGGGGCGATCGCGAACTCCGCCGCCGTTTCCGTGCCCTGCCCGGTCGGATACCGGAGCTCGACCAGGGCCGTGTTCAGGACGCTGTCCTTGGAGCCGCTCTCGACCTCCCCCAGGATCTCGCCCTCCTCCGGGGCGAAGGCGGCGACGTAGACCAGGCCGACGACGTTGTCGGCCACGGCTGCGGCATTGGTGATCACCGCACCGCCGTACGAGTGGCCTACGGCGAGCACCGGACCGGGGATCTGCGCGAACGCGCTGGCGACATAGGCGGCATCTGCGGTGATACCACGCAGCGGGTTCGAGATGGCCCGCACCGGAAGCCCGGCGGGGAGCAGGCGCTCGAGCACGCCGTTCCACCCGGAGCTGTCGGCAAAGGCGCCGTGGACGAGAGCGACGGTGGGACCAGAAGTGCCGGCGGCGGTTGCGTCGGTCATGACGATCTCCTCGCGGACGGTTTCGGCGGGCGATCCGGACCAGGTCGAGGTGCGTGAGGTGTTCGTCCCTACTGTGCGCGCCAGCAGACCCTCGGACCCCCGTTTTCGTCGCGCGGCCGATGGCCGTTCCGGGCGAAGGGTCCGGCAGATCGCACGACCTGGATCCACAGCTGGTGCGACCCGGCGGGCACAGGACGCGTCCGGCCACGGTCGACGTCCGCTCACCGTGCGTGGTTCGGCGTGCCGCCGGGACACCCGGCGCGCCGCGTCGTCACCCGAGAGCGTCGAACCGGCTCCTCGAGGGCCGCGCTCATGGTCGTGTCGGGGCTCGTGGCCGAGTCTCACTGCGAGCGGCGCATCTGCCGGGAAGGGCGGACAGGTCGCCTCGCACGGGTTTACGGTCGGACCGTCCAGTGATGTACATCACAAGGGAGAACCGTGGTGACAACGACGCCCACGCCCCGTTCAGGCCCAGCTGATGGCCGGCAGCGCGCTCCGGAACAGCCCGTGCCACGGAACGAGTCCGACGCACTGGCCTCGGTGGAGGGTGCCGAGCCGATCGCCATCCCCTCGCCCCGTGGCATCGCCGGTGGACTGCTCTCCCCGCTGACGCAGCCGTGGACGGTCGCACGGGAGACCGCCGGGCTCGCACGCGACGCGGTGCGCATCCTCCGCGGCACCGACACGATCGCCCCGTCGCCGAAGGACAAGCGGTTCGCCGACCCCGCGTGGTCGACGAACCCGGCCTACCGGCGGCTGGCCCAGACGTACCTCGCGACGGCGGGGATGCTGTCCCGGCTGGTCGACGACTACGAGGCACGCGGCGCGGACTGGCACCGGGTGGAGCAGGCGCGGTTCGTCACCAACGCCCTGATCAGCGCCGCCTCTCCCACCAACACGCTCATCGGCAATCCGGCCGCGCTGAAGCGCGCGTTCGACACCGGCGGCCGCAGCGTCGTGCGGGGGCTCGGTCACATCGTGGAGGACCTGCGGCACAACGGCGGGATGCCGGCGCAGGTCGACCGCCGCGCCTTCACCGTGGGCAAGGACCTCGGCATCACCCCGGGCGCCGTGGTCCACCGCGGCGAGGCGGCCGAGGTGATCCAGTACCGGCCGACGACGGCGAGCGTGCGGCAACGCCCGCTGGTGATCGTGCCACCACCCATCGGCCGCTTCTACTTCCTCGACCTGCGACCGGGCCGGAGCTTCGTCGAATACGCCGTGAACCAGGGCTTCCAGGTCTTCATGATCAGTTGGCGCAACCCGACCAAGGACCAAGCGGCCTGGGGCCTCGACACCTACGCCGGTGCCATCATCGACGCGATCGACGTCGCCCGGGAGGTCACCGACTCACCCGACGTCACCACGCTCGGCTTCTGTGCCGGCGGGCAACTGATGACGACGGCGCTCAGCCACCTCGCCGCGACCGGCGACGACCGGGTGCACGCCGCCGGGTATGCGGTGACCCTGCTCGACTTCAGCAGCCGGGCACCGCTCGGCGCCTTCTCCGCGCCGCAGCTGATCAACCTCGCCCGCCGGAACTCGCACCGGCGTGGAGTCATCACTGCCCGGCAGATGGGCGCGGCCTTCACCTGGATGCGCCCGGACGACCTGATCTTCAACTACCTGGTCAACCAGTGGCTCATGGGCGAGGACCCGCCCGCGTTCGACATCCTGTCCTGGAACGCTGACGGGACCAACCTGCCTGCGCAGTTGCACGAGCAGTTCCTGGAGATCTTCGGCGAGAACTCACTTGTCCGACCCGGCGCGATGCGGGTGCTGGGCACACCCGTGCACCTGAGCCGGATCACGGTCCCGACGTTCGTCACCGGAGGCATCACCGACCACCTCACGCCCTGGGACGGCTGCTACCGGACGACACAACTGCTGTCCGGCCCGAGCACCTTCGTGCTCAGCAGCGCCGGACACATCCAGAGCCTGGTCAACCCGCCCGGTAACCCGAGGGCCAGCTACTACACCGGCGGCGAGCCGGGGCCGGATCCGCACGCGTGGCGCGCGTCCGCCGAGCGGCACACCGGGAGCTGGTGGGAACCCTGGGCGGAGTGGATGCTCGAGCGCTCCGGGGAGGAGGTGCCGGCGCGCGAGGCCCTCGGCAGCGCCGTCCACCGACCGCTGGCGCCGGCGCCCGGCTCCTATGTGCTGGAGCGCCGGTCCAGCTGAGCGCCGGTCCAGCTGAGCGCCGGTCAGTGGCTGAGCGCCGGTCAGTGGCTGAGCGCCGGTCAGTGCTCGGCTCGTGGCGGGGCGAGCCGGCGCAGTTCCTCGATCATCACCTGGGGGTACTGCAGCGGGAGGAAGTGGGTGCCCGCCATCTCGCGCAGCCGGGCACCGGGCACCGACCGTGCCGCGGCGCGTACGTCGGCGATGTCGACGAGGGAGTCGTAGCGGCCGGCCAGGAAGGTGACCGGGCAGCGCACCGTGGAGACGTCGAGCGGCGCGTGCTGGGCGACAGCGTCCGCGAGGTACCGGAACCAGGCCCAGTCATGCCGGGAGAACTCGTGCAGCACTGCGCGCAGCGGCCCCGGATGGACGGCCTCCTGCGTCGGCCCGCGGACCGCCGCCGGCGACAGCAGGTCGTACCAGGGCGGCAGGCTGGCCGCGACCAGGGGCAGCAGCGGCCCCACCACCGGCAGCAAGCGGCTGCTGAGCCGACCCATCGGGGCCCGCAGCCGCCGGGGCACGCCGAGCGTGCCGAACAGCGAGGAGTAGCTGCCGCCGGGGACGCCGGCGACGGCGAGCACGGCGCGCACCCGGGCCGGGTCCTCCAGGGCCAGCTCGAACGCCACGTTCACTCCCAGCGACCAGCCCATCACAGTCGCCGACGGCATCTCGAAGGCGTCGAGCACCGCACGGGCGTCGTCGGTGTGGTCCTCGATCCGTACCCGGCTCCGGTCGGCCGGGCGCTGGGAGCCGCCCAGGCCGCGCTGGTACCAGGTGACCACCCGGTAACCGCTGTCCCGGGCGATGATCCGCGGCCAGGCTGCGGGAGGGGCACCCAGTCCGTTGCACACGAGGACCGGGGTCCCCACGCCGTCGTTGCACCAGGCGCGGATGCCGGTTCCGTCTGCGCTGGACACCATGCGGGTACTCATCGGCGAGCTGTTACGCGACGGCTGTCGGGGGGTCTCGGCGCCTGACGGGGGACGGATCAGCCAAAGGCCTGCTGGAGGTCCTCGGAGGCGAGCGACGGACCGGTCGTCGCCGGGGCGGTCGACTGGGATGCACCGAGCTCCGGATCGGAGGCCACCTGGACCGCCACGACGGCAGGATCGACCCGCATGACGGCGTAGCCGGCCACGGCACCCGCACCGAAGCCCGGCGCGAAGATGCGCATCGGCTCGGTGATGACGCCGTCGCGGACCGCATCGTGGATCGCCAGCGGGATGCTCGCGGACGACGCGTTGCCGACGGTGGCGATGTTGAAGTACAGCTGGTCGGGGCTGAGCCCTGCCTGGCGGGCGAGCTGCACGACCATCGTCTTGTTGGCCTGGTGGGGCACGATCAGGTCGATGCTGTCGAGCACGGAGGCCGCCTTGCCGTCCGGGTCCGGCAGGGCCCTGAGCTCGTCGATCATCTGCGCCAGGTAACGGCCGGCCAGCGCCTTCACCTGCGGACCGAAGACCGTGATGTTGTTGTCGAACTCGCGATTGGGCCACAGGATCGAGTTGACCTCGCTCGCCGGTCCGCTGGCGTAGGTCTGCAGGTAGTGGAAGTCGGGGGCCTCGCCGTCGGGGGCCACTCCCACGACCATTGCCGCTGCGCCGTCCCCGAAGATCATGCGCGAGGTGCGGACGTTGCCGATCTTGTCGGAGAACTTCTCGGCACAGACCACGAGCACCGGCCGTTCCACCTCCTGGAGCAGCCGGGTGGCCTCGGCCAGGCCGTAGGGCATGCCGGCGCAGGCCGCGATGATGTCGTGCGCGGAGTGGGTCTGGTAGATCCCCAGCTGGCCGCAGATGAAGGTCGCGAGGGACGGGATCAGCCGTGAGCTCGTGCAGGTGCAGACCAGGACGCCGCCGATCTCCTCCGGGTCGCGCTGCGCCTGCTCCAGCGCGGCTTCCGCGGCCTGCAGGGCCAGGTCCTCCAGGCTCAGCGAGCTGTACCTGCGCTGCTCGATCCCCGTCTTGTCGCGGATCTCGTCGGCCCCCATCGGCGACCAGTTGTAGGCGGAGTTGCGGATCAGGTCATCGTTCGTGCAGGGCTGGTCGCCGTGCACCGCGGCCAGGGACTCCAGCCGCGGCATGACGGTGAACTGCCGGCGGACGTCGATCTCCGGGAACGGCCGCACCGGCGGCCGGGACTCCCGGGCCGGCGCGGTGGGCCGGCGGGTGGCACCGCTGCGCAGGTGGCGGAGGAAGGCCCGCACCTGCTTGTCGCGGGGGTGGAAGGCGACCACGTAGTCCTCGTCCTTGAGCCGGCCGGCCTCTGCCAGCTCGACCTGCCCCCGGTCCCACGGGTACTGGTTGTGCAGGACCATGGCCCAGCGGTGCAACGCCTCGAGCTCCGGGACGTCCTCGTCGCAGTCGAGGATGTCGGCGTAGTCGTAGACGGGGTAGTCGGGGTCGTAGTGCGGCAGCCGGAAGGTGAGGTTGCCCGGCTTGTCCAGGAACTCGGCGACCGTCGGCTTGACCGCGGGCAGTGTGGTGGCGTGGTGCTTGCGGTTGGCGAAGACGTCGAACAGGATCCCGAAGATCCGGTCCTCGACGGCCGCGTCCCACCGAGGTGGCAGTGTCGGGTAGGCCGTGTGGACGGCGGCGACCTTGGCCTCACCGTCCTCCCAGGGCTGCAGGACGGGTAGGAAGACGTCGCTGCGCGACCGGGGCACGTCCGCCCAGCGCGTCGGCCGCTTGTCGTACATGGTGAGCGAGAAGCGGTTGGCCCAGAAGAGGTTGAGCGCGAGGTCGCGCATCAGGGCGTACCGGCTGTCGTAGGTGCCGGTCCGGGCCTTCTCGAGGATGTCGGTGCCACTCGGGGCCTTCGTCTCGAAGTCGCGGCCGATGACCTTGTCCAGCTGGTCCAGCGACTCCATGGTCGAGAAGTCCAGCTCCGGCATGATGTTCGAGGGGAACACCAGGCGACCGTGTCGGTTGAGGACGAACGCGTTCATGGTGGTCCTTTCGAGACGTCCGGCGGATCGACAGGGCTAGGTGCGGGTGGGGCGCTCCATCCCCCGCTCGACGGCAGCGATGAGGCGGGGGCGTAGCTCGGCGGCGGGGATGATGTCGTGCACCGAACCCATGCGGCGGGCGCGTTCGATGTCGTGGACCGCCTCGAACTCCGCGGCCACCTCACCCAGCTTCTCCGAGCGGACGGCGCTGCGCAGGGCGGCGAGCTCCACCCGCAGACGGGCCTGCTCCACGCCCTCGGCCGACGCCGACGCGGCCTCCAGCTCCCGCACCCGACTGTCGGCAGCGGTGCGCTTGTCGACCTCGCGGGTGAAGACCACCGCCGCGGCCGGGGCCCCGCCGATGACCGAGGCGTAGGAGCCCTCGACCGCGAGGACCTCCATGGTGTCGTTCAGCACGCCGGAGAACACGACGAAGGCGCCGCCGTGGTAGCGCGAGATCAGGCAGAAGACGATCGGCCCGTCGAAGTTGACGATGGCACGGCCGATCTCGGCCCCGTACTCCAACTGCAGCTGCCGGAGAGACTCCGGTGAACCGTCGAAGCCGGAGAGGTTCGCGAGAACCACGAGCGGCCGGTTGCCGCTGCACGCGTTGATCGCGCGGGCGGTCTTCTTCGACGAGCGCGGGAACAGGGTCCCGGCCGTCCATTGGTCCGGGCCGTCGGCCGGGAAGCTGCCGCGTCGCGGCATGGGGTGGGACTCGATGCCCAGGACCGTGACCGGATGGCCGCCCAGGTGCGCGTCGTAGACGACGGCGGTGTCGGCGTCGGCCATGCCGGCCCACCGCTCGAGGACGGGGTGGTCCTGGTCGGTGACCGCACGCATCACCGTCCGGATGTCGAAGGCCTTCTTCCGCTCGGGGTTGGCGACCGCGGAGAAGATGTCGCCGACGGTGGTGAACTCGCTCGACGGGTGACGGTGCGGGAAGGAGCGCACGTCGCGGTCCCGCGGGTCCCCGCTCTCGGCCGGGCGGGCCCATCGCTCCCCCGGCGCCACGTAGGTGTGGTCGTAGTGCCGCAACAGCAGCTCGCCGGCCGCGGTCAGGTTGGGCGCCCAGTACTGGGCCTGGCCGTTGGGTCCCATGACACGGTCGTAGCCGCCGATCCCGAAGTTGTCCTCGGCGGACACCCCACCCGAGTAGTCCAGGGAGTGCTTGCCGGTGAGCACCATCGCGCTGTCCGGCGTCATGACCAGGATGCCCCTGGTGTGCATGAGCATCGTCGCCTCGGCGTTCCAGTACGGCTGGGCACCCACGTTGATCCCGGCGACGACGACGTTGATCTCCCCACCGGCCTGCGTGAACGTGATGATCCGCCGCAGCGCCCGCGCGACCCAGTCCATGTTCTCGGTGCCGCTGTCCATCGAGATGCGGGCGCCGGAGGACAGCGCGAACCACTCGACCGGGATGCCGCGTTCCTCGGCGAGGGTGAGCGCGGCGATCACCCGCGCGCACTCGGGCTCGGCGACGGTGCCGAGTGCCTTGGTCGGGTCGCCGAAGAGCACTACCCGGGTCATGCCCTCCGGGTACCGCTTCGTGGGCGTGCTGACCACGCCCACGACGATGCCCGCCCGGTTGCGACCGGGAGCGCGCTCGACCGGTGCGAGCCGACCCTGCTCGTCCAGGTCGTGCTCGACGAACGTGCCGTCGGGACCGGCCAGCAGCGGCGCCAGCTCGTAGGGGTACAGGGCCCCACGGGCACGAGAGCTCAGCACCTTCTCGGCGTACTCGTCGAGCGGGCGCATGGGCTCGGTCGGCCGATCGGTCACCCTCATGCGCACGCCGGTCCCGGGCCGGTAGGAGAAGCGCACCGCCACCTCGCGGGGGGCGCTCCCCTCCTCCTGCAGCCGGGCCAGCAGCACGATCTGGTCGAGGCCGGCGCCGACGGTCAGCGGCGCGGCCGTGCGGGCGAAGGTCGCGACCTGGTCCAGCGGCAGCTCGATGGAGGGCCAGGCGTAGAGGTAGATCCGGTTGTGTTCCAGCGGCCGCCGCGACCTCCGCTGCGCCTGCGCCTGCCGCAGGCCGTCGAGGCAGGCCGTCAGCAGGCGCTCCACCGTGGGGAAGCCGACGATGTCGCCGGCCTCGTCGCGCAGCGGCGTCAGATCGCGCACCTCCGCCATGGCGACGAACCGCTCGTCGTTCGGGTTGTCCCTGGCCGTGATGTGGAACAGACAGGTGTCCTCGGCCGAGGGCAGGCGCTCCCCGTCGAAGTTCTTCAGACGCCAGAGGTTGAGCCGCTGCGCGGTCAGCGGGTGCAGACCGCGGATGATCCGATCCTCGGCCAGCCCGTCCGGCGAGGGGCGGAAGGTCAACGCCTCGACGTCGCCGGCCGAGGTGCAGACGGTCGCCGTCACCCTGCGTCCCGTTCGCAACGGCGGTACGGCGGCGAACAGATCCCGGAGCTCTGCGGCCATCACGTCGGCGTCGGCCGGTCGGTCCGGCCAGGACAGGTAGAGGTCCACGATGAGGTTCGACGGGTCCGGTACGTCCGCGACCGCCGCGGCCAGCGAGGACAGCGCCGTGGGCAGGTCGTCCATGCCGACCATCAGGGCGATCAGGTGCAGCCGGGCTCCTTCCAGCTCGAAGTCGGCGGACACGCGCGTGTGGCCGTCCAGCAGGGAGGACCGGAGGTTCTGCAGGTCGCGGCTGCGGTAGTAGCGGCGGGTGAGGACCTCCACGATGGGGTCCGGCCGGCTCATCGGGCGACCGAACCGCTGCGCCAGCAACCGGATCAACGGCTCCGGGCTCGCGACCAGCGCCTCGACCCGGGCCATGTTCCCGCTGGTGTCGTCCCGCTCGTCTGCGGCATCCAGCTCGCCCAGCAGCCGTTCGGCCTCGTCCAGGACCTCCTGCCGCGCCTGCAGGACGACGGGTTCCTCGAAGTAGCGGTAGCGGACGGCACGGGCCAGGTCGCCCACGGACGGGTAGCGCAGTTGGGTGGCTACGACGAGCCGGTCGAGGACCTCGCCGACCTCGGCACGCGAGGGGCCGGCCGGCGGCCGTCCCGCGGTCAGCCAGCGGTCCATCAGCGCGAGGACGACGGGCAACTGGTCGGCGATCCGCTGCTGGGCCAGGAAGATACGGTGCACGGCCTCCCCGAGCGCGGGGCCGGGCTCGAGGTCAGCGACGTCGTAGTGGAGCAGTGCCCGGTGCAGCCGGCCGCGGAAGCTCTCCGGCAGCGCCTCGCGCTCGACGTCGAGCGAGTGCAGGTAGGCGTGGAAGTACTCCCGCGGGCTGTGCACCTGCTGGTCGGCTTCCTCCTCGGCGCTGGCCGGGCGGTTGCGCGAGAGCTCGCAGAGGTCGGCGAACGTGGTGAGCACCGTGAGCTCGCCCTGCAGCAGCTCGGCGTCGTCCACCGGGAGCTCGCTGCGGGCGCTGCCGTACTCGGCCACGAGCTCCTGGGCGTGACGCGCGCTGATGTCGTAACCGGTGATCAGGTCCTGCAACGCCGCAAGCAGGGACAGGGCCCGGTCGCGTGGGGCGCCCACTCGCGCGGTGTCCGCCACGGGGAACTCGACCCGGTCCCCCGATGCCTCCTCGACGTCCTCGCCCGCCCGGTCCAGGCTCAGCAGCGCGGCACCCGCATCCACCTGGGCGTTCGCCGCGACCAGCACCTCGCGGACCCGGCCCGTGAACGGCGCCCGCACCGCGGTCTCCATCTTCATGCTCTCCAGCACAGCGACCACCTGGCCGGCCTCGACGTCCTCCCCCACCGTGACGCGGAGCGCGACGACCACCGACGGAGCCGGGGCGCGCACCACTCCACCGGCGTCCCGCATCACGCGATGGGACACCCCGTCGACCTCGACCAGGTTCGAGCCGGCGGCCTCGACGGCCACGATCTCGAACCGCTCGTCGCCGATGGTCAACCGGCTCTCCAGGGGGCTGAGCCGGTCCACCTCCACGTCCACGGACCGACCGTCCAGCCCCACGCGGTACCGGTCCCGGCTCACCCTCGCGACGGTCAGGCGGTAGACCTGGCCGCCGTAGCCGAGCTCGAGCCGGCGCTCCACCTCGTGCGGCGCACGCGGTCGCCCTCCCCGTGCCGAGGCGAGGAAGGCCGCCCGTTCCCCTGCCTCCTCGGCGTCCGAGACGTCGATCGCCACCTGCACGAGGGCCGCGTGCGCGGTGGGCGAGGACTCGGCTCCGCCTGTGCTCCCGGTGCGGTCCAGCCAGCCGGTGTCGGCGGTTCCGGCCACGACCTCCGGCCGGTCCAGCAGGTCCAGCAGGAACGACTTGGTGGTCGTCCCGCCGCGGAGGACGACGGTGGTCTCGCGCAGCGCGCAGCGCAGGCGCGCCAGGGCTTCGGGCCGGTCCCGCCCCCAGGCGATCACCTTGGCGATCATCGAGTCGTAGGCCGGGGGGATGACGTCCCCGACGGTCATGC
>JAOPWG010000240.1 GCA_025965775.1 Modestobacter sp.
GCAGGTCATCCCGCACATCACCAACGAGATCAAGGCCCGGATCATGGCGGTCACCACCGCCGCGGACGCCGAGCGGGTCGACGTGGTGATCACCGAGATCGGCGGCACGGTCGGCGACATCGAGTCCCTGCCCTTCCTCGAGGCCGCCCGCCAGGTGCGTCACGAGATCGGCCGGGACAACTGCTTCTTCCTGCACATCTCGCTGATCCCCTACATCGCCCCCTCCGGGGAGCTGAAGACCAAGCCGACGCAGCACTCGGTCGCCGCGCTGCGCAGCATCGGCATCCAGCCCGACGCGCTGGTCTGCCGCGCGGACCGGGACATCAGCGAGGGTCTCAAGCGCAAGATCAGCCTGATGTGCGACGTCGACGCCGACGGGGTCATCTCCTGCCCCGACGCCCCGTCGATCTACGACATCCCCAAGGTGCTGCACAACGAGGGCCTGGACGCCTACGTCGTCCGCCGCCTCGGCCTGCCGTTCCGGGACGTCGACTGGACCGTGTGGGGCGACCTGCTGGACCGGGTGCACGCGCCGAAGCAGACGGTGACCGTGGCGCTGGTCGGCAAGTACATCGACCTGCCCGACGCCTACCTGTCGGTGACCGAGGCGCTGCGGGCCGGTGGCTTCGCGCACCGTTCCCGGGTGCAGATCCGGTGGGTCCCCTCCGACGAGTGTCAGACCCCCGAGGGCGCCGCGGCGGCGCTGGCCGGCGTGGACGGCGTGTGCATCCCCGGCGGCTTCGGCGTGCGGGGCATCGAGGGCAAGCTCGGCGCCATCCGGCACGCCCGGGTCAACGGAATCCCGACCCTGGGGCTGTGCCTGGGCCTGCAGTGCATGGTGATCGAGGCGGCCCGTGACCTGGCCGGGCTCGAGGACGCCAACTCCGCTGAGTTCGACCCGGACAGCCTCCACCAGGTCATCGCCACCATGGCCAGCCAGGAGGAGTTCGTCTCCGGCGGCGGCGACCTGGGCGGCACGATGCGGCTGGGCAGCTACCCGGCCACCCTGCAGTCGGGCTCGGTCGTGACCGGGGCCTACGGCGCCACCGAGATCACCGAGCGCCACCGGCACCGCTACGAGGTCAACAACGCCTACCGCGACCAGCTGTCCGCGGCCGGCCTGGTCTTCTCCGGCACCTCACCGGACGGCATGCTCGTGGAGTTCGTCGAGTTGCCCGCCGACGTCCACCCGTTCTTCGTCGGCACGCAGGCCCACCCGGAGCTCAAGAGCCGCCCCACCCGGCCGCACCCGCTGTTCGCCGCCTTCGTGCGGGCCGCCATCGACTACCAGGACGCGGCCCGGCTGCCGGTGCCCGCCGACGGCGAGAAGGTCGGCATCTGATGGGCGAAGCGATGAGCGGCACCCCGACCGCTGCGGGCGCGCAGCACGAGTACGAGGTGCTGGCCTCCGAGGAGGTCTACGCCGGGCGGGTCATCTCGTTGCGCCGGGACACCGTGGCCATGCCCGGCGGTGGCACCAGCGTCCGGGAGGTCGTGCACCACCCGGGGGCGGTCGGCGTCGTCGCGCTGGACGACGAAGGCCGGATCGTGATGCTGCGGCAGTACCGGCACCCGATCGGGGAGTACCTGTGGGAGCTGCCCGCCGGCCTGCGTGACGTCGACGGTGAGCCCCCGTTGGAGACCGCCCGCCGGGAGCTGGCCGAGGAGGCGCAGCTGGCCGCGCAGCGGTGGTCGCTGCTGGCCACCACCTACTCGACGCCGGGCTTCTGCGACGAGATGGTGCTGATCTACCTGGCCGAGGGCCTGTCCGACGTATCCCGCCCGGACGGCTTCACGGTGGAGCACGAGGAGCTGGACATGACGCTGGTCCGGGTGCCGCTGGCCGCCGCCGTCCAGCAGGTGTTCGACGGAACGATCCGCAACTCCCTGGCGGTCATCGGGGTGCTGGCCGCCGCGCAGGCGAGGACCGCCGCACCGCGGCTGCGCCCGGTCGACGCGGTCTGACCTCCCCTGAGAAGGTGAGCGGGTGCTGACCCATGACCAGGCCCTGTCCCTGCTCGCCGCCGCCCGCGCCGAGTCCGACCAGCTGGGCATCCCGATGTCCTTCGCCGTGATGGACCCCTACGGCCACCTTGTGGCGCTGGCCCGGATGGACGGCGCGCCGTGGATCTCCGCCGAGGTCGCCCAGGGCAAGGCGTGGACGGCGGCGGCCTACGGCATGCCCAGCGCCGGGCAGAAGTCGAAGATGGACCCGTTGCCGAACTTCGCCACCGCGCTCACGGAGATGACGCACGGGCGGTTCACGCCCCAGCCGGGCGCCGTGCCGGTCTACGACGGTGACCGGCTGCTCGGGGCCCTGGGCGCCAGCGGCGGCACCGGGCAGCAGGACGAGGACGTCTGCTCCGCGGCTGTCCAGGCTGCCGGGTGGACTACCGCCGTCAGCTGACGGTCGTCCCCGGCGGCAGCCGCAACCCCAGCCGGCGCAACTCCAGCCCGGCCAGGGCGCGGACCGCCGCCGGGTCTCCGGCCCGCCAGCCGGCCCCCGTCCCGGCCGGGAGGGCGGCCAGCGTCGGCAGGGGAGCGGTGGCCAGCGCCCGCGCCGCCAGCAACTCCAGCTCCGGGGGGTCCAGCCGGCGGTCGGCGGTCATCCGGGCCGCCGCGCCGGCCTCCCGCGCCCAGCCCAGGCGCCACCGCAGCCAGCGCACCAGCAGCCAGCCGACCGGCAGCACGACCAGCACGACGGTGAGCACCATGGACAGCGTGGACACCGCGTCCTGCGTGTCCTGTCCGGCGCCGGCCAGCGAGCCACCGGCCCGGCCCAGCGCGGCCAGCGGCCTGGCCAGGTCGTCGCCGACGACGGGCACGTCGCCGGCGGCGC
>JAOPWG010000257.1 GCA_025965775.1 Modestobacter sp.
GAACAAGCTGATCCAGCTCATCGCCGTGCAGATGCCGACGGTGACCGACCCGAGTGACACCCGGCCCAACGACGCGGTCACCGAGCTGCGCACCCAGCTGCAGGACCAGCTGTCGGGCACCGACCTCGAGGGCGGGATCACCGGCTCGGCGGCCCAGCAGCTGGACGCCGCGGAGTCCGGCAGCAAGGCCGAGCTCATCATCGGCGTGGCCACTATCGGGCTGATCCTGGTGCTGCTGCTGATCATCTTCCGCAGCCCGATCATCGCGCTGCTGCCGGTGATCACCATCGGCATCGTGTCCCAGGTCGCCACCGGGCTGATCGCCTGGGCCAACGACGTCTTCGGCCTGCAGACCGACAGCTCGGCGAGCGCGATGCTGATCGTGGTGCTGTTCGGCGTCGGCACCGACTACATCCTCTTCCTGATGTTCCGCTACCGGGAACGGCTGCGGACCGGCGAGGACCCGCGGACCGCGATGGTCAACGCCGTCACCCGGGTGGGCGAGGCGATCACCTCGGCCGCGGCCGCGGTGATCATCGCCTTCCTCGCGCTCACGCTCTCCACGCTCGGCCTGTTCCGCTCCCTCGGGCCCGCGCTGGCCATCGCTGTCGCGGTCACCCTGGTGGCCGGCCTGACGCTGATCCCGGCGATCGTCTCGCTGCTGGGCACCAAGGTGTTCTGGCCCTCGAAGGCGTGGCGCACCGAGCCCAAGGCCGCCCGGATGACCGCGATCGGGAACTCGCTGGGGCGCCACCCGGTGCGGTACGTGGTCGCCTCCGGCGGGGTGATGGTGCTGCTGTCGGTCGCCGCGCTCGGCTTCAGCGCCAACTTCGACCTCACCGGCGGCTCCACCTCCACCGCCTCGGAATCCACCCAGTACAGCCAGGAGCTGCTCAAGGGGCTGCCGGCCGGCGCCACCGAGCCGACCTACGTCTTCCTGCGCGCCGACGGCGGCACCCCCCTCACCGCGGACCAGCTGAGCACGTTCGGCAACAGCCTCTCCGACGTCCCCGGAGTCGGGTCGGTGGGCGAGCCCGCCGTCTCCGCGGACGGGACCGTCGCCGACTTCGTCGTCACCCTGTCCGACCGCCCCGAGTCCAAGGCCGCGCTCCAGACGGTGGACGGACCGCTGCGGGACGCCGCACACGCCGCGGCGCCCGGCGACACGACGGCCCTGGTCGGCGGGATCACGGCGATCTTCGTCGACATCCAGGCCGCGGTGAACCACGACTACCTGGTCGTCTTCCCCGTCGCGGCCTTGCTGATCATGCTGATCCTGGGCCTGCAGCTGCGCAGCATCGTCGCCCCCTGGTACCTGATGGCCTCGGTGGGGCTGGGCTTCACCGCGACGCTGGGCGCCACCGTGCTGATCTTCCAGCAGTTCGCGGGCGAGCCCGGGCTGCTCTTCATCCTGCCGGTGATCATGTACCTGTTCGTGGTCGCACTGGGCACCGACTACAACATCCTGATGGTCGCCCGGCTGCGCGAGGAGGCCCGGGAGGGGAAGTCCCCACGGGAGGCGGCCGCCCTGGCGGTCCGGCACGCGGGGCCGACCATCGCCGCCGCCGGCCTCATCCTGGCCGGCACCTTCGCCTCGCTGATGCTGGCCGGCAACGCGACCCTCACGCAGATGGGCTTCGCGATCTCGTTCGGCATCGCCATCTCCGCCTTCCTCATGGCGATGTTCCTGACGCCGGCGCTGACCGCCCTGATCGGGCACGCCGCCTGGTGGCCGGGCCACGGGGACACCGTCGAGCACGTCGAGCACGTCGAGCACGTCGAGCACGACGAGCACGACGAGCCGGAGACCGCCGGGCCACGGTCCCCGGTCGACGCGACGGTCTGACGCGGGCGCGGGCGGGGCCGGTCAGCGGGGCCAGGGCGCCTCGGTACCGATGCCGAGCTCGGTGCCGCAGACGCGGCCGGCGTCCACCGACTGCGGCCGGAAGTAGACGGTGGAGGCGGTGACGTCGTCGCCGTAGGCCTGCGGGCTGGAGGTGTCGGTCGCGGCGGGGGTCGCGGTGGGGGTGCCGCCCACCTGCCCCGGGGCGATCTGGAAGCGGACGACCCGGGTGAACTGGCAGTCCGCGCCCACCGACTCGATGCTGAACGCGATCGGCGGCCGGGCGGTACCGCGCACGATGTTGTCCAGGCCGCCGGCCCCGGTCGAGCCCTCGACCAGGTCGATGTCCCTCCCGTCCTGGATCTTCCCGCTGTCGTTCTGCGCGTGCACGTGCCCGGAGACCGTCTGCCGGACCTGCCCGGGCAGCACCGTCCGCAGCTCCTGGGCCTGCACCGGCTCGTGGGTGACGAACAGGTCGACCGGTCCCACCTGGGCCGCGCCGTCCGGGAGCCCACTGGGGTCGGCGGCCGCCGTCCCGGCGTCGTCACCTCCGCCGCGCTGCCCCACCGCGGCCTGGACGGAGGCGCGCTCGAGCGGGTCGGTGACATCCCTCGCGTCGGCGCCGAAGGCCCCCGGGACGCCGTAGACCCGCGGGTCGGACAGCCCGGCGATGGTCAGCCCGTAGGCCTGAAGCACGCCGGCGGTGACGACGTAGCCGCCGTCGGAGGCGGACTTGGTGCCCAGCATGGTCACGTTCGGGACGCTGCGCATCACCTCGACGGTGGCCGGCGAGTCGTGGTTGCCGGCCACCCACAGCATCGGCGTGGTCGCGGTGACCGTCCGCAGCGCGTCGAGGTAGGCGGGGGTCAGCTCCTCCCGGGTGCCGAACTCGCTCTCGTCGCCGGCGTTCAGGATCAGGTCGACGCCGTAGCTGGCGGCGTACTGCCCCACCAGGGCGTAGTCGGCGGCCAGGTGCATGTCGGAGATGACCATGACCTGCAGCGCCGTCACCGGCGCCTCCTGCTCGATCCGCGCCTGCAGCGCGGCCTGGATGCCGACCACCGAGCCGAGGACGTCGAAGGCCTTGGACTGCTGGCTGTAGTACGCCGACAGCTGGTCGGGGAACAGCTGCGCGGCCGCCAGCGTCCCGGTCAGCCGGGTGTCCCGGACCCAGTCCGGGTTGTAGGTGGCCACGCCGTAGCCGCCGACGACGACGGTCACCAGCACGGCGGCGCCGAGCTGGACGGCGCGGTGCCGCAGCTCGTGCGGCCGGCGCGGGGCGCCGCGCAGGTAGCGCAGTGACATGTTCACCGCCGCGGCGATGGCCAGCCCGATGGCCAGGCCGACGAGGAACTCGCCCACCAGCCAGGCGGCGATCCACGGGACCTGGCCGGTGGCGTCGGCCTGCAGCCGGGCGACGAAGGCGGCGGTGTCGCCGCCGACCAGCCTGGTCAGCTGCAGGACGTCGACGTCCTCGGGGGCGATGTGCACCCCGAACGGCAGCCCGTCGAAGTCCGGGAACTCCCAACTGCCCAGCGTGGTGTCGGCCGACAGCGTGGTGCGGTGCAGCAGCGTGCCCTGCACCTCGAAGGGCACACCCTGCACGGTCGCGTGGTAGGGGAAGGCCTGCATGACGGCGGCCGCGCACAGCAGCGGCAGCGCGAGCCGCAGCACCCAACGGGCCAGGAACCCGAGCACCCGCCCGGCGACCCGGCCGGCGCGGCGGGCGACGGCGCGGGGCCGCTCCCCCCGGGGTGGCCCGGGGAAGGGTAGCTGCAGTTGTCCGTCGTCCCGGTTGCCTGCCATCGGCACCCATTCTCCCGATCAGCGCGGGTGCGTGCGCCCACCCGGACACGAACGAGCCCCCCGGCTGCCGGTACGGCGGCCGGGGGGCCCGGGACGTGGGCTGGCGCTGGAGACGCCGCGACAGCCCGTCAGTAATAGTGCCGGCGTCCACCGACCGCCCGGCCCATGCTCCCGAGGATCAACAGGATCACGCCCACGACCAGGACGATGATCCCGATCGTCCACAGGATGGAGATCTTCAGGAAGAAGCCCAGCAACAGCAGGATGATCCCGAGAATGATCACGGTGTCCTCCGATTTCGGTCGGGACTGGTAAGTACGGACAGTAATGGCTCGCTGCCTCCGCCGCGAGTCGAAACGATCAGGATCCCGGTGTCCGTCCGGCTCACAGCGAGGATGCCGGGGGGGCGGCCGTCCGGCGAACCGTGGTGGACGATCATGTCGTCCATCGCGGAGCGTGACGATCCCCCTCCGGCAGCGCCGCCAGCAGCCGGTCGAGGAAGGGCACCTGTCCGCCGGCGAGCCGTACCCGCGCCTCGTCCACCCCGAACCAGGCCGCCCGGTCGATCTCCGGGAAGGCCCGCACCTGCCCCGAATGCGGCGGCCACTCCAGGTCGAAGGTGTTGCTCCGCGTCGCCGATGCGTCGAGGTCCCCCTCCGCGGCCCAGATGGTGATCACCTTGCCGCTGGCCCGGACCTCCCCGAGAGGAAGGAACCCGGCGGCCGGCACCGGCGAGCCCAACTCCTCGGCGAACTCCCGCCGCGCGACGTCCATCGGGTCCTCGTCCGGACCGTGCTCGCCCTTGGGGATCGACCAGCCGCCGGCGTCCTTGCGCCCCCAGTACGGACCGCCCATGTGCCCGAGCAGCACCTCCACCCCCGCAGCGCCGACCCGGTAGAGCAGGACGCCGGCGCTCCGGGTGGGCATGGGAACCATCCTCGTCGACCGCCTCAGGCGTTGGGGGGCCCGACGTGCGGCTTCTCCGGCAGCGCCTCATGGGCCCGGCGGGACCCGCACGGGTGACGGTCCAGCAGCTCCCGGGTCCGCCGACCGCAGTGGCGGGACAGCAGCCCAGGGAGCTCGATGGCCCGGTCGATGTCGGCGCGCAGCGTGGGCGCCGGAACGCGCAGCGGATGTGCCCCCTGCTCGCGGTGGGCGACGGCGGAACCGGGGCCGTACCGCGACCGGAGCGGGTGCCCCGCGCGGGCGGTGAGCAGCGTGGTCCCGGTGCCGTCCGCATCAGCGAGGAAGGCACGGCGGTGGGACGCCGCCTCCGCCAGGGCCACGTCGAGGTCGGCTGCGACCAACCCGGGCAGGTCGGCGGGGAGCACCGCCACCCCGACGCCCACGTCCGGTGCGGTGAGCAGGTCCGCAGCCAGGGCCACCGCGAGGTTGAGGTCCCCGCCCCCGAGATCGGGCAGCACCCCGGCGCCGAGCCCCACCGCCTCCGCGGCGGCCAGCGGGTCGTCGGTGACGACGTGGATGCCCTCGACCCGACAGGCCCGACCGGCCGCCTCCAGGGTGTCGAGCGCGAACGCCAGCGCCAGCGCCGCCGTCCTCCCTCCCATGGCCGGCCGGAGCCGGGTCTTCGCCCGGTCCAGCGCCTTCACCGGGACCAGGACCGTCCAGCCACGCGTTCCCCGCGGCGGATGAGCGCCCGGGTGGATCACCGGCACCCCCCGGCCCGGCCCCGCGTCCCGACCGTGGTCGGGACCGCCGCTCCCCGGGACGGTCGAGAACGGCGGTCCCGGGCTCATCGCGCGGTGGCTGCCGCGACCTCGTGGTCCGCACCGATGGTCGACCGGGCCGCGACGAGATCGAGCGCCACGTCGACGATCATGTCCTCCTGGCCGCCGACCAGGCGGCGGCGGCCGACCTCCACGAGGACGTCGCGGGTGTCCAACCCGTACGTCGCGGCAGCCTTCTCGGCGTGCCGCAGGAAGCTGGAGTAGACCCCGGCATACCCGAGGGTGAGGGTCTCCCGGTCGACCTGGACGGGCCGGTCCTGCAGCGGACGGACGAGGTCGTCGGCGGCGTCCTGGAGGGCGAAGACGTCACAGCCGTGGCGCCAGCCCTGCAGGTTGGCGACGGCGACGAACGGCTCGATCGGGCAGTTGCCGGCCCCGGCGCCCTGCCCGGCCA
>JAOPWG010000297.1 GCA_025965775.1 Modestobacter sp.
CGCGACCTACCAGGTGATCACCACCCGCCGGAAGGGCGAGTACCGGCACCTGGACCTCTTCGACGCCCAGGACTGGGGCCTGATCGTCTACGACGAGGTGCACCTGCTGCCGGCGCCGATCTTCCGGTTGACCGCCGACCTGCAGTCCCGCCGCAGGCTCGGCCTGACCGCCACCCTGGTGCGCGAGGACGGCCGGGAGGACGATGTGTTCTCCCTGATCGGGCCCAAGCGGTACGACGCGCCGTGGCGCGACATCGAGGCGCAGGGCTACATCGCGCCGGCCGAGTGCATCGAGGTGCGGGTCTCCCTCGACGACGAGGAGCGGATGACCTACGCCGTCGCCGAGCCCGAGGACCGCTACCGGATCGCGGCCACCGCTGCGTCCAAGCTGCCGGTGATCCGCCGCGTCCTCGACCGGCACCCCGACGAGCCGTCGCTGGTGATCGGCGCCTACCTCGACCAGCTCGAGGAGCTCGGCGTCGCACTGGATGCCCCGGTGATCCAGGGATCGACCACCAACAAGGAGCGCGAGCGGCTGTTCCAGGCCTTCCGCACCGGCGAGATCCGCACCCTGGTCGTGTCCAAGGTCGCCAACTTCTCCATCGACCTGCCGGAGGCCGCGGTCGCCGTCCAGGTGTCGGGCACGTTCGGTTCGCGGCAGGAGGAGGCCCAGCGCCTCGGCCGGGTGTTGCGCCCCAAGGCCGACGGACGGCAGGCGCACTTCTACACCGTCGTCAGCCGCGACACCCTGGACAGCGAGTACGCCGCGCACCGGCAGCGCTTCCTGGCCGAGCAGGGCTACGCGTACACGATCGTGGACGCCGCGGACCTGGCCGGCCCGGGTGAGGTCAACGGCCCGGACTGGGTGGACGAGCCGGCCGACTGACGCCCGCCTCCCGGCACGCGACGGCCGGGCCGGCGGGGAGGGCACCGCGGTCGGGAGCCCGGGGCTCCACAGGCGCGACGGGCAGGGGAGGATCGGTGCGTCCGATCGCATGAAGGAGATGGCTCCGTGCCCCTGAGAACCCCCGTCCACCGCACGGCCGTCGCCGCCACCGCCCTGGCCAGTGCCCTCCTGCTGGCCGGCTGCGGCGGTTCCTCGACCACGTCGTCCGGGAACAGCGCCGGCGGCAGCAGTGCGCCGCTGCCGAGCGTCTCGGCCGATCAAAGCCTGGCGGCGCAGGTCCCGGTCAGCATCGCCTCCGACGGCGCCATCGCGGTCGGCAGCGACACGACCTACGCGCCCAGCGAGTTCATCGCCGAGGACGGCCGCACGATCGTCGGCTTCGACGTCGACCTGTTCACCCTGGTGGCGCAGAAGCTGGGCCTGAAGGCGCAGTTCCAGACCGCGCCCTTCGACTCGATCATCGCCGGGGTCGGCTCGCAGAAGTACGAGGTCGGCGTCTCCTCGTTCACCATCAACCCCGACCGCCTGGCCCAGGCCAACATGGTCAGCTACTTCAACGCCGGCACCCAGTGGTCGACGAAGAAGGGCAACCCCGGGAACATCGACCCGGACAACGCCTGCGGCAGGCCGATCGCGGTGCAGAAGGCGACCGTCCAGGTCGACGACATCACCGCCCGCAGCCAGATGTGCACCGCCGACGGCAAGCCGGCCATCACGATCGACCAGTACGACGGCCAGGACCAGGCAACCGCGGCGGTCGTGTCCGGCAAGGACGACGCCGGCCTGGCCGACTCCCCGGTCATCGCCTACGCGGTCGCCCAGACCCACGGCCAGCTCGAGCTGCTCGGCAACGTCTACGACTCCGCGCCCTACGGCTACGTGATCAAGAAGGACCAGACCGAGTTCGCCCAGGCCGTCGCGGGCGCGGTGAAGGCGCTCATCGCCGACGGCAGTTACCAGCAGGTCCTGGAGAAGTGGGGCGTGCAGGCCGGCGCCATCACCGACCCGACGGTGAACCCCACCGTCGGCTGACCGATGGCCACCGACACGACGACCCGACCGGCACCGCCCGAGCAGATCCGGGCGGTGCCGGTCCGGCACCCCGGCCGCTGGATCGCCGCCGCCGTCATCGCGGTGCTCGCGGCCATGTTCGTCCACATGCTGCTCACGAACCCGGTGTTCCAGTGGGGCTTCATGTTCGACAACATGTTCACCCCGGCCGTGCTGCGCGGCGCCCGGACGACGCTGATCATGACCGTGCTGGCGATGGTCATCGGCGTGCTGCTGGGCATCGTGGTGGCGGTCATGCGGCTCTCGCCGAACCCCGTGCTCTCCGGCGCGGCCTGGGCCTTCGTCTGGTTCTTCCGCGCCATCCCACGGATCGTGCTGCTGTTCTTCTGCGCGAACCTGGGCGCGCTGTACGCGACCTACGAGCTGGGCTTCCCGTTCGACCGCCAGCTGATGGACCTGTTCGGCTTCAGCGGCGACCTGCGGTTCCTCGGCCTGGACGGCAACCAGATCTTCGCCGGGTTCACCGCCGGCCTGCTCGGCCTGGCGCTGTCCGAGGGGGCCTACATGGCCGAGATCGTGCGGGCCGGCATCCAGTCGGTGGACCCGGGGCAGACCGAGGCGGCAGCCGCACTGGGCATGAGCCGGAGCACCACGATGCGCCGGATCGTGCTGCCGCAGGCGATGCGCGTCATCATCCCGCCGACGGGCAACGAGACCATCGCCATGCTGAAGGACACCTCGCTGCTGATCGCGGT
>JAOPWG010000303.1 GCA_025965775.1 Modestobacter sp.
CGCCGCCCGCAGGCTCGCCGGCCCGGTCGGCCCGCCGCGCGGTGCCCGTCCCCGCCTGACTCCTCGGCCGCGGGCCGCCCTCCGGGTGTGCCCGGCCCGGCCTCACCCCGTCACTCGCTCACCCCGCCCACCTGCAATTCCCCTCAGGAGGACCGGTGTCCCACCCCACCCAGCCCATGACCACGCCGCCCGAGGACCGCCCACGCCTGCGCGACCCCCTCGTGTTCGGCGGCCTGAGCGAGCCCGAGGGCTGGACGCTCGCGCCGATCACGCCCCGGGACCGCGTGCACTTCCGGGTCGACCGGGAACTGCCGCTGGCTTCCTTCCGCGCCGCGATGCCGGCCGGCGTCACCGTCACCTACGACGAGGGAGAGGGCCTGTACCGGGTCGACGGCGGGTGCGGGGAGGGCGAGACACTGGCCGCCCTGATCCGCTCCTGGTGTGCCGCCAACGGCTACGCCACCGTGGGCCTGCGGGCCGAGACCGACGTCCGCCGCCGGGCACCCCGCGACCTGCCGCCGTCCTTCCTCGACGAGCTGTGCCGGCACTACTGCCGGGTCAGCCTCAAGCGGCTGCAGCGCAACATGAGCACCATCCGGTTGCACCTGCCGGACAACGACGACATCGACCAGCAGGTCGCCGAGTGGGTGCTCAAGGCCGTCAGCCAGTACGACGAGAGCAAGGGCGTCCCGTTCGGTGCGTTCCTGGCCACCCAGCTGTCCAAGTGGGTGCACGACCTGGGGCGCAACGCCTACGGGCGTACCGCCGCCGATACGGAGAACAAGCAGCAGAAGGCGATCGCCGCGTTCACCGCGGAGCACCAGCGCCGGCCCAGCGAGAAGGAGCTGGCCGCGTTCATGGGGCAGAGCGTGGCGACGCTGCGGCGCAACTCCCAGACCGTGGCCACCCTCAACGGGCTGCGCAACCTGCACTCGCTCGACGGGGGGCCCGACTCGGTCGAGTACGTGCTGCCCGACAGCGCCGAGGTCCCCGACGAGCTCATGGGCGAGGCCGAGCAGACGCTGCTGTCGCACGCGTTGACCGCCGCCTGCGCGCCCGATCCCAGCGCCCGGCGGGACCAGCGCGCCGCCCAGCCCAACGTGCTGGGCTGGGCGACCTGGTACCTCACGACCTGGGGTGGCAAGACCAAGACGCAGCTCTCCACCGAGCTGGTCACCTCGGTGCGGAACATGAACGTGCACGCCGACCGTGCCGAGCGCGCGCTCAAGGAGCGGCTGAGCGAGCTGGCCGGCTGACCCGCGGCGGCTCCGGTCGCCGTCCACCGTCCCTGCTGCGGCCGGTCCACCCTTCCGGTGGGCCGGCTCGTCGGCGTTCCCGGGGGGTCGGCAGGGGACGGAAAGTCCCGGCGTGATCGGGGGTCCGCCCGGACCACCGCCTGCCGATATCCCTGTCGTGACAGTCCCGGCCTCTCCCAGCGGCCCGAGCGGGCGAGGTCCGGTCGTGAGCGCCGCGATGGAGGACCCGACCCAGGCGGTCCTGGTGCCGCACTGGCTCACCGCCGTGGACCGCGCCGAGGTGCAGCGGGCCGTGCAGGCCGCGCTCGACCTCCCGCCGGTGCACCCGGTGGCCGCCATCCACCTCGGCGACGTGCTCACCGAGCTGCACGTCGCGGCGGCGCGCGAGCTGGTCTGGCCGGCTCCGATCCTGCGCGTCCGGCAGGCCACCGGCTGGGGCGACGACGTCGTCCCCGTCCGGTTGTCCGCCGCCGAACTGGCCAGCGTGCTGTCCCTGCCGGAGCTGTCGCCGATCGCGCGGACGGCGCTGACCGGCGGGCGGAGCGCGTGAGCGACAGGCCGTTCGGGGCTCCGGCGGGGCTGCTCCAGCGCCTGATCCGCGGTGACGTGCGTACCGGCGACCTCGTCGCCGCCGTCGAGGGACTGCGTCAGGAACTGGCCGAGCCGGGGCTGCAGCTGACGCTCGACGAGGGTCCGCTGCTCGTCGTCGAGGAGGGTGGCCGCCGTACCCGGGTGCCACTGGTCGAGCTGGCGGGTGAGATGAGTCGCGCACGGGTGCTGCCCACGCAGGACGGCGTGACCGCGGCCCTGCGCTCCTGGCTGGCCCGCCGACCCGTGCCCGACACGTTGGCCGCGGAGGCCGGCATCGCCGTGCTCGACTGGGCGGACCCGCGGCAGACCGTGCTCGGTTGGCGCGTCGTCGTCGCCCGGGAGGGCGCGGTCGTGCCATGGCGCCCCTCGCGGACGGCGAGCGTGCCGGTGGTCCACCAGGTCCGCTCGGCGGCGCTGGGCCGTTCCTCCGTGCAGCCGGCCCGCCTGCGCGTCGAGGGGCCGGTTGCCCTGTGGACCCACCCGGGGGTGCCCGGCCTGGACACCGCGGTGCTGGTCCGCCCGGAAGAGCTGCTGCAGGAGTCGGCCGCCGCGGGTCTGGCGATGCGCGACGCGCACGTCGTCGTCACCCCGCGGCATCCGGTCGCCTGCGCCGACGCGGGCGTGGCGCGCCGGCTGGCCGCCGAGGCGACCGAGGCGAGCCGCACCCTCCCCTGGCGGGACCTCGCCGACCTCGGCTGGGCGTGACCGCGGAGGCAGACCTCAGAGCAGGGCGCCGTACTCCCAGTGCCACGGCTCGGGGTTCGAGCCGGTCTTCTGCGCCCAGTCCGGGTGCAGCCACCCGAAGCGGGCGGCGTGGGCCGTCATCCATGCTGACTGCGCCGTGCCGAAGACGTTGACCCCGCCGCACAGGTCGACGGCCAGGCCCCACCCGTGGTTGGACGTGCCGGGGACGGCGGTGATCCGCGGCTTGCGCTCGTGCGCGTCGACCTGCGCGCCGAGCGACCGGTAGGAGTCGGTGATGCACAGCGGGCTGCCGAAGGCCGTCTCGTAGGCAGCCGACATGGCCGTGTAGGCCGCCGCGGCGTCGCAGCGCAGGCGGTGCGGACCCCGGCCGACCCGGCACAGCTGATCGGCCGGGATCTGGCCATTGACCCAGCCACCCCAGGCGCCGCTCGTGGCCGTCACCGGCCCGACCGGCTGCGGTGGCGCGCTGCAGCTGGCCGGCAGGGTGCCGGTGACGGGGGAGGGGGCGGGGTGGGCCGGTGTGACGGTGACCCGGACGGCGGTGCTCAGGCCGGGTACCTCGCGGACGCCCACCTGGTAGGTGTCGGCCGAGGCGGACAGCACCCGGCTGCCACCCAGGAAGATCCCCACGTCGTCCAGTCCGCTGAGCGGGTCGGTGGTGAACACCAGGTCCCCGACCTGCAGGTCGGCGGGGGACACCGGGGTGCCCCGCGCCCACTGGGCGGTCAGGGCCGACGGCAGGCCGATGCCCGCGCTGGTCCAGGCGGTGGAGGTGAACCCGCCGCAGTCGAAGCCGTCCGGCCCGTTCTGGCCGGCCAGGTAGGGCTTGCCCAGCAGCGCGAAGCCGGCGCTGACCGCCGCGACGGTCTCGGCCGGCAGCACGGTGACGGTACGGCCGGCCGCGTAGGTGGCCGCCACTCCGGGCACCGCGCTGCCCGATGCGTCCCGCAGCGGCGCGAGGCCGTCGGGGAGCGCGGCCGGGTCGCTGAGGGCGGCGGCCGGCGGCGGGGTGACCCCGGCCGCCGCCAGGTCGCCCAGGTAGCCCTGCCAGTCGCTGAGCGCGGCGGAGTTGCGGGCCTGCTGCGCGGGCGAGGTCGGGGTGGTGCCCAGGCCGGCCCAGCCGGCCGTGACCTCGGGAGACAGCGACGTCACCAGCTTCCGGACGGTGGACAGCACGGCGGTGGCCCGGCTGCGGGCCGCGTCCGCGGCGTGCTGCGCGGCATCGGCCTGGTCGGTGGAGCGGGCGGCGGACAGCGCGGACAGCGCGGCCCGGCCCACCGTGCGGTCCTGTCGGTCGGTGAGCTGCTCGGCCAGGCCCTGAGCGTGCAGGACGTCGGGGGTCGCCGCGGCGTCGGCCACCGACAGTGCGCTGAGCGGGTACCGCTGCGTGGTGCTGCGTTGGT
>JAOPWG010000319.1 GCA_025965775.1 Modestobacter sp.
TCGCCGCCGCGCTGCCCGGCTACGTCGGCTGGCACTGGGCGGTGACGCTGGCCCGGGTGCCCGGTGAGGACGCCGTCACCGTCGACGAGGTCGTGCTGCTGCCCGGCGAGCAGGCGCTGCTGGCCCCCGCGTGGGTGCCCTGGCACGAGCGGCTGCGTCCCGGTGACCTGTCCGTGGGCGACGTGCTGCCGGCGACCGAGGACGACCCGCGGCTGGTACCGGCCTACCTGGCCGACGACGACTCCGCCGACGACCCGGCCGGCCGCGTCGTCGCCGAGGAGATCGGCATCGGCCGGGAGCGGGTGCTCTCGGTCGAGGGCCGGATCGAGGCCGTCGAGCGGTGGCGGGAGGGCGACTTCGGGCCGGCCTCGGCGATGGCCCGGCATGCACCCGGTCCCTGCGCGACCTGTGGCTTCTTCCTTCCGCTGGCCGGCTCCCTGCGGATGTCGATCGGGGTCTGCAGCAACGTCTACTCCCCGGCGGACGGGCACGTGGTGACCGCCGACTACGGGTGCGGTGCGCACAGCCAGGCCAGCCTCGAGCACCCCGGTGAGCCGGCGGCGGAGGTCGTCACCTCTGCGCGCTACGACACCGCGGACTTCGACGTGATCTGACCCCGGAGACGACGCGCGCGGAAGCGCTGGCAGCGGCTCAGCGACCGTCGGGGACGGCACCTGGCCGCGGTGTCGCCCGCGAGGGCGACGATGTGCGCAGCTGCCCCTGCCAGTGCATGATCGCCAACCCCAGGCCGGCCAGCCCGATGGCGGCCACGCAGGTCCAGGTCCACACCCGGTCCACGCGGTCGCCGAGGATCAGCAGCACGACCAGGGCCGTCGTCCACAGTGCGGTGCCGGCCTGCACCACCCGGGCGGTGTCGACCTGCAGCGGCGGGGGGGAGGGGCGGGACGGCGCGGGCACGCCCTGACCCTAGGACGCCGTGCCGGGTGGCAGCGTGTCCGGCGTCCGGGAGTCGTGTGGCACGCTGTCGCCGCTCACTGCCGTCTGCGCGGTCGGCCCGGCGCGCCTGGCGCGCCGTCGTCCACCCGCTGTTCCCGGGGGTCCACCCATGCCCGAGAAGTCCCGCCCCAGTACCCGCAAGCCGGGGGGTGGCAACGTGGCCTCCCAGACCACCCCGGCGACCGCCGGGACGGTCGACGAGGTAGCCGCCGCGCCCCGGCGCAGCCCCGGCCCGCGGGTGAAGCCCCGCAACGGCCTGGACCGCTACTTCGAGGTCACCGCGCGCCGCTCCAGCATCGGCCGGGAGGTGCGCGGCGGGCTGACCACGTTCTTCACGATGGCCTACATCGTGGTGCTCAACCCGATCATCCTGTCCGCCGCGGACATCACCGGCGCGACCCTGCCGTTCGCCTCCGTCGCCGCGGTCACCGCGCTGGTCGCCGGCGTGCTGACGATCGCGATGGGCATCATCGGGCGCTACCCGCTGGCTCTGGCGGCCGGCCTGGGCATCAACGCCATCGTCGCGGTCTTCGCCGCGACCAAGCTCACCTGGCCCGAGATCATGGGCCTGATCGTGCTCGAGGGTCTGCTCATCACGCTGCTGGTGCTCACCGGCTTCCGCCGGGCGGTGTTCACCGCCATCCCGGCGCAGCTGAAGACGGCCATTGCGGTGGGCATCGGCTTCTTCCTGACCATCATCGGGCTCGCCGACGCGGGCATCATCCGGCCGGGCAACCCGTTGATCAGCTTCGGCGACAATGGCGTGCTGGCCGGGTGGCCGATGCTCACCTTCGTCGTCGGCCTGCTGGTCACCAGCGTGCTCGTGGTGCGCAAGGTCCGCGGCGCGCTGTTGATCGGCATCGTCGCCACCACGCTCTTCGCCATCGTCGTGGAGGCGATCGCCGGTGTCGGCCCGCGCATCGGCGCGGACGGCACCGTGGCCGACGCGCACGGCTGGGCGCTGCAGGTGCCGACCTGGCCGGGGCAGGTCTTCGACGTCCCGGACCTGTCGCTGATCGGGCACTTCTCGCTGTTCGGCGGCTTCTCCCGGATCGGCGTGGTCGCCGCCATCCTGATCGTCTTCTCGATCATGATCGCCGACTTCTTCGACACCGTCGGCACGATCACCGCCGTGGGCGCCGAGGGCGACCTGCTCGACGACGACCGCAACCTGCCCCGGTCCCAGCCGGTGCTGCTGGTCGACTCGCTGGCCGCGGCCGCGGGTGGTGCGGCCAGCGTCTCCTCGAACACGACCTACATCGAGAGCGCCGCGGGTGTGGGCGACGGTGCCCGCACCGGCCTGGCCAGCGTGGTCACCGGCATGCTGTTCCTGATCGCGACGTTCTTCACCCCGCTGGTGCAGATCGTGCCCTCGGAGGCCGCGGCGCCGGTGCTGGTCATCGTCGGCGCGATGATGATCAGCCAGATCCGTGACCTCGAGTGGGACGACATGTCCCTGGTCATCCCGGCCTTCCTCACCATCGCGCTGATGCCGTTCACCTACTCGATCACCAACGGCATCGGTGCCGGCGTCGTCAGCTTCGTGCTGCTGCGGGTCGCCAGCGGACGCCCGCGCGACGTCCACCCGCTGATGTGGATCGTGGCCGCCGTGTTCGTCGTCTACTTCGCCCTGGACCCGATCCAGCAACTCCTCTAAAGTGGCGGCGCGCCGAAACTCGTTAGACAGGCTTTCTACTTCGGTTATGGTGGCGACGTGGCTCGGACGACGCTGGACACGGCAGCGCTCGCCCACGACCTGAGGCTGGCCGTCATGCGGTTCTCCCGCCGGCTGCGCAACCAGCGGGTCGACACCAGCGTCACGCTGACCCACCTGGCAGCGCTGTCCACGCTCAAGCGCCACGGCGCCATGAGCCCGGGGGAGCTGGCCGTGCACGAGCGGGTCCAGCCCCCGTCGATGACCCGGGTGGTCGTCGCGCTCGAGTCCCGTGGCCTGGTCACCCGGACGCCGCACCCCACCGACGGGCGGCAGGTCGTCATCGACCTGACCCCCGCCGCCGAGGAGCTGCTCTCCGAGGAGGTCCGGGCCCGCGAGGCGTGGCTCTCCGGCCAGCTCCAGGAGCTCACCGCCGAGGAGCGCGCCGTCCTGCGCGAGGCCGCCACGATCATGGAGAAGCTCGCCAGTGGGTGACGCACACGCCTGAGGCAGACCCCCCGCACCGGACGTCGATGTTCGGTGCCCTGCGGGTCCGCAACTTCCGGCTCTACGTGTCGGCGAACCTGGTCAGCCAGGTCGGCACCTGGATGCAGCGGATCGGGCAGGACTGGCTGGTGCTGCAGCTGTCGGGGAACAGCGGGGTGGCCCTGGGGGTCACCACCGCGCTGCAGTTCGGGCCGACGCTGCTGTTCAGCTTCTACGGCGGGGTGCTGGCCGACCGCTACGACAAGCGCCGGGTGCTGATGCTCACCCAGGCCGTGATGGGCGTGCTCGCACTGGGCCTGGGGCTGCTGGTCGCCACCGACACCGTCGCCCTGTGGCACGTGTACGTGCTGGCCGCCGGGCTGGGCGTGGTGTCGTCCCTGGACACCCCCGCCCGGCAGTCGTTCGTCTCGGAGATGGTCGGCCCGGGGTACCTGGCCAACGCCGTCGGCCTGAACTCCACCGCCTTCAACGCCGCCCGGCTGATCGGCCCGGCCGTCGCCGGCGCGATCATCGCCGCCTCGGGTGGCAGCACGGCGCCGACCTTCCTGGTCAACGCGGCGAGCTTCGCCTTCACGATCGCCGCGCTGCTGGGCATGCGGGCCCGGGAGCTGCGGCCCAGCGTGCCGGCCGCCCGCACCGGGGGGCAGCTGCGTGCGGCGCTGGCCTACACCCGGCGGCACCCGGACCTGCAGCTGGCGCTGCTGCTGGCCTTCACCATCGGCACCTTCGGGTTCAACTCCCAGATCACCATCGCGCTGATGGCCCGGGAGGTGTTCGGCCTGGGCGCCGGCGCCTTCGGGCTGCTGTCCACGTGCTTCGCGATCGGCTCGCTGTCCGGTGCCCTGCTGTCCACCCGGCGCAGCACCCGCCCGCTGCAGCGCTTCCTCATCGTCTCCGCGGTCGTCTTCGGCGTCCTGCTCGTGATCAGCGGGCTGATGCGCGACTACTACGCCTTCGCGGCGCTGTTGGTCCCTACCGGAGCCGCGGCGCTGATCTTCAGCGTGGCCTGCAACAGCTTCGTCCAGCTGGGGGTCGAGCCGCAGATGCGCGGCCGGATCCTCGCGCTGTACTTCATGGCCTTCATGGGCGGCACCCCGGTCGGTGCCCCGCTGATCGGGTGGATCTCCGAGCGGTTCGGCGCGCCCTGGGGGCTGATCGGCGGCGGCCTGGTCTGCATCGTCGTCGCGGCCGGCGCCGGTGCGGTGCTGGCCCGCGGCCGGCGGGTGCGGCTGGAGATGCACGTGGTCCCGCCCAGCCTGCACCTGCACATCGCCGCTACCCCGCCGGTGAGCGCGCCGCCGGGCCGGGTGACCGGGTCGGCCGAGGAGGCCGACGGCGAGGTACCCGGTGAGCAGGTGGCCGGCGGCCCCGCCCGCTGACGTACCACCGCACACCCGGGTCCCCGGCCGTTGGCAACGGGCGCCATCGGAGCTAGCGTCGGCACGTGCCCCTCCACGGGTCGACCTCCTCGGACGGTGCGCTGGTGCGCCTGGTCCTGATCACCGCGGTGCCGGTCGCCGTCTTCGGCGTCCTCGGGCTGGTCAGCCGGTGGCTGACCAGGCAGTGGCGGTCCGCGCGCCATCGCCCGCACCCCGAGACGCCGGTCCGGCGCCGTCGCCCGGTGGAGCTGGTCGCCGCGGACCTGCGGCGGCTGGCCGCTGAGCTCTCGATGGTGCCCAGCGGTACCCCGGTCGCCCGGCGCCGCGGCCTGCTCGCCGCCTACGACGACGTCCTCTGCGAGGCCGCCGCCGCGCTGGAGGTTCCCGAGCATCTGACCGGGGCGTCCCCGGCGGCCCGTGAGCTGGAGCGGATGCGGCTGCTGGCCGCCCTCGAGGCGGCCGGTCTGGTGACCGGCTGAGCCAGCCGGACGCGGGCGGGCGCTCGTTCCTCGCCGTCGACCCGCCGCCGGCGGCGGTCGACGATCTCGACGCTGCGCTCGCCCCCCTGCGGTCCGCCCCCGGAGCGCCGCGCTGGACGCCGACGGCGCGCTGGCACGTCACCCTGCTGTTCCTCGGGGACGTGCCGGCCGACGCCGTCACCCCGCTGACGGCCGCGGTGGCCCCGGCAGTGGCGGCGGCGCCTCCGCTGTCCCTGGCGCTGTCCGGCGCGGGGCGGTTCGGGTCGCGGCGCCGTCCGGCGGTCTGCTGGGCCGGCATGACCGGTGACGTGCCCGAGCTGACCGCGCTGGCCGACCGGCTGGCCACCGCCGCACGCTCGGTCGGGCTGCTGGTCGAGGACCGGCCGTTCCGGGCCCACCTGACACTGGGCCGGTGGCGCCCCGGTGCGCCGGCCGACGGCGACCTGCCCGACCGGCTCGCGGCCTACCGGGGGCCGGTGTGGCCGGTGACCGAGGTGGTGCTGTGGCGCAGCCACCTCGGGTCGGTGCCCCGGTACGAGCGGGTGGCCGCCTGGCCGGTCCGCTGAGTGCTCACCAGGCGTGGTGCATGGATGCGGCCGAGGTGGATCCGGTCCGTGCCGGCCGGCCTGGCACCCTGTCGGTCGTGCCGCAGACCGACCCCACCGCCGCCGTCCCGACGTCCGCCTTCGACGCCGCCACCGCCGTGTCCCGCGGAGACGGAGGCGGGTTGACCGCTGTCCTCGACCCGGGCTGGGACGTCGGCGGCGGGGTGCTCAACGGCGGCTACCTGCTGTCGGTGGCTGCCCGGGCGGCGGTGCTGGAGTCCCCGCACCCGCACCCGGTGGCCCTGTCGGCCAGTTACCTGAGGGCCGCGGCCGCAGGTCCCGCGGAGCTCACCGTCAGCCCCGGCCCGGCCGGGCGCACCCTGGCCCACTCCAGCGTGGTCCTCGCCGACGCCAGCGGTCCGGCGGTCACCGTGCAGGCGACCACCGCGACGCTGGGCGCCGGGGCGCCGGACTTCTCCTCCCCGATGCCGGCCGCCTCACCGGTCGAGGAGTGCTTCTCCATCGCCGAGAACGCCCACCTGGCCCCCGCCCGGGTCACCGTGCCCGGCCTGACGCTGCGGGTGGACAGCCGGATCGACCCGCTGACCGCCGGCTGGGCGCTGGGGCAGCCGGCCGACGAACCGGTCATCCGGGCGTGGATGCGCTTCGCCGATGGCCGCGACCCCGACCCGCTGGCGCTGGTCACCTTCGCCGACGCGCTGCCGCCGACATCGTGGGCGCTGGGCCGGTTCGGCTGGGCGCCGACGGTGCAGCTGCAGGTGCTCGTCCGGGCGCTGCCGGCGCCGGGCTGGTGCCTGGTGGAGGCCCGGGCCAGTGAGATCACCGGCGGCTGGATCGACGAGGACTACCGGATCTGGGACTCGACCGGGCGGCTGGTCGCGCAGAGCCGCCAGCTGGCCCGCGCTCCGCGCGGCGCCTGACCCACGGCCGCCCGCTCAGGCGTCCCCGCGCAGCACCGACGCGGGATCGGCCCGGTCGGCGGCCCGCTGGGCGTGCAGCGCCGCGGGTCCGGCCACCACGACGGTCACCAGCACGGTCGCGGCGACCGCCGGCCGCGGGGACGTCGAGCAGCGGGGTGGGCGGGTGCAGCAGGTCGACGTCAGGCGCCGGTAGACCACGGCGACCGCCCCGGCGGCCAGCACCGCGCCCAGCACGAGGCCCGCGACGGCGACCCCGCCGAGCTCGGCGGCCAGCGAGCGCAGGTACGCCCCGCGGGAAGCCCGAGCCGGCGGGCCCATCACGTAGCGGAGCGGTCAAGGGGCTGATGTGTGCGGACCGTCCGTCAGGCGGGGGGCCGGCGCACGCGGCGGGTTCAGGGTGTCAGGGCGCGGGCGAGCTCCCGACCGAGCGCGGAGCCGGAGCGCCAGGCGCTCTCCACGCGGGGTGGGGCCGCCCAACCGTCCCCGCACACGCCGACCCGGCCGATCAGGGCGAACTCCTGCTCCCGCGGACGGCCCGGCCGGGCGTGGCTCCAGCGGTGCACGTGCGTCCACTCGGGCCCGGCGTCGGTGGCCAGCAGCCGGCGGACCGCCGCCACGACGGCGGGCGCGGCCTGCGCGGGGTCGGCCTGGTGTTCCCCGGCGAACGCGGCCGTCGTGTGCGCGACCAGCACGGGGGCGCCGTCCCCCCGGCGGTCGCCGTCGTCGGCCAGCCAGTCCAGCACCGGGGAGTCGTGCACGAAGGCACCGTGCAGGTCGGCCGGCCAGGCCCGCCGCGCGAAACCCAGCGCGACGGCGAGCGCCGGTCGCCAGCCGGCCGGGTCCAGCGCCGGGACGCCGGCCTCCCGGGGGTCGAGGAGTCGCTGCGCCTGTGGGTCGGGCAGCGCCAGGACGATGGCGCCCACCGCCTCGCCGTCCACCGTCGGGCGGCCGTCGTCGCCCACCCGGACGGCCTCGACGGTGCGCTCCTGGACGACGTCCAGCCCGGTGGCCAGGTCCACGACCAGGCTGCGCAACCCGTCGGGGGTGCCGTACCGGACCGGCCCGGTCGTGGACCCGGTCACGCCGTCGGGGCCGGCGACGGCGAAGGTGTCGGTCCACTCCCGGGCCAGGCCGCGCCGCACCCAGTCGGCCACCACCGGCGCGAACGGTGAGCCGTCGGGCACCGTGAGGTAGGAGGCGCCCAGGTCGACCTGCCGGCCGTGCAGCGTGCTGCTGGCCATCCGGCCGCCGGGGCGCCGGCCGCGGTCCAGCACCCGGACGGCGAGCCCGGCGTCGGCCAGGGCGCGGGCGCAGGCGATCCCGGAGATCCCGCCGCCCACGACGGTCGTGCCGGGGCTGCCCACGCGCTCGATCCTGCGGGCTTCGACCCCGTCGCGCGCGCCGAAGGCGGGTCCCTCCCGATCGTGCGCCGGGACCGGGAGGGATGATCTCGACCGTGTCCGCGCTGCCCGAGGTGATCACCGACCCCGCGGACGAGCGGGTGGCCGACTTCCGCGACCTGGTCGCCGGCGACCGCCGTCCGGGCACCGAGCGCGGCACCGGGCCGATCATCGTGGAGGGCGTACCGGCGGTGGAGCGGCTGCTGGCCTCGCCGTACCCGGTGCGCACCGTCTTCGGCATCCCCGGCCGGGTCGCCGCACTCGACCTGCCCGCCGGCGTGGCGGCCTACGAGGCCGACCGGTGGGTGCTCTCGGACGTGATCGGCTTCCGGCTGACCCGCGGGGTCCTCGCCTCCGCCGACCGGCTCCCGCCCCTGGACCTGGACGCGATGATCACCGGACCCGACCCGGCGGCCCCGCGCCGGCTCGCCGTGCTGGAGGGGCTGAACGACCACGAGAACATCGGGTCGATCGCCCGGTCGGCGGTGGCGCTGGGCATCGACGGCCTGCTCCTGGACCCGGCTTGCGCCGACCCGCTGTACCGGCGGTGCGTGCGGGTGTCGATGGGGCACGTGCTGACGCTGCCGATCGCGGTGCTGGGCGGCTGGCCCGCGGACCTGGCCCGGCTGCACGACGCCGGCTACTGCACGGTGGCGCTCACCCCGGCCGCCGACGCGGTGGACGTGGCCGACGTCGACCCCCGGGCGCACCCACGCACCGCCGTCCTGCTCGGTGCCGAGGGCCCGGGCCTCACCCCGGCCGCACAGCAGGCCGCGCAGGTGCGGGCCCGGATCCCGATGCGCAGCGGCGTGGACTCCCTCGGGGTCGCCGCGGCCGCCGCGATCGCCTTCGCCACCCTGAGGTGACCGGCTCCCCGGCGACCGGACACTCACCGCGACGTCGGCGGTCCTCCCGTGACGGAGCGGACAGCCGAGGGTGGGCGCGCCGTCAGCCCTGGAGGGACAGTCGTGCCAGAAGGGTCCGCGCCTCCTCCGCGTACTGCGGGTTGCACATCACGTCGTAGCGGCTGGCCACCACCTCGTTGGTGCTGGTGAAGTCGCGCCGGCCCTGGGTCGCCCCGTAGCCGACGGCGCCGAATATCGCGCCGAACACCAGCCCGATGACCAGCCCGGTGAGCACCGAGGCGATCCAGCTGGTGCCGTTGACGGCGAAGATGCCCAGCAGCAGGCCCACGAAGAGCCCGAACCACGCGCCGCTGGCCGCGCCGGCGCCGATCGCCCGGGCCCAGGTCAGCCGCCCGGTCACCTTCTCGATCAGCCGCAGGTCGCTGCCGACGATCGTCACGTTCTCGACCGGGAACTTCTGGTCGGACAGGAAGTCCACCGCCCGCTGGGCCTGTTGGTAGTCGCTGTAGGTAGCGACCTGCACGCCGCCGAGCGGCATGGACAACGATGCTGACACGTCCGCCTCCGATCCGGGCCGATGGCCGGCGACCGGACGATCCGGTCTCCGACGTCCACCGGGTTCCGGCACCCCGTCGACTACCCGAACGAACGTGGGGGACACGCCGTCTCCGGGGCCGTCTCTCAGACCAGGCTGTCGGCCCAGGCGCGGTGCAGATCGGCGAAGCGTCCGGTGCCGGCCACCAGGTCGGCGGGGGAACCGTCCTCCACCAGCCGGCCGCCGTCCATGACGAGCACCCGATCGGCGATCTCCACGGTGGACAGCCGGTGGGCGATGATCAGCGCCGTCCGGTCGGCGAGCAGCGTCTGCAGGGCCCGCTGCACCAGCCGCTCGCTCGGCACGTCGAGTGAGCTGGTGGCCTCGTCGAGCACCAGCACCGCCGGGGCGGCCAGGAACGCCCGGGCGAAGCTGACCAGTTGCCGCTGCCCGGCCGACAACCGGCCGCCGCGCTTGCGGACGTCGGTGTCGTAGCCCTCCGGCAACGCCTCGATGAAGGTGTGCGCGCCGATCGCCCGGGCCGCCGCCTCCACCTCCGCCCGGCCGGCGTCGGGGCGGCCGAAGCAGATGTTCTCCGCGATCGACCCGGAGAACAGGAAGCTCTCCTGGGTCACCATGACCACCGCGCGGCGCAGGTCGGCGTCGGCGAGCCGGTCCAGCGGCACGCCGTCCAGCCGCACCTGGCCGGCCACCGGGTCGTAGAAGCGCGCGGCGAGCCGGGCCAGCGTGGACTTGCCCGCCCCGGTCACCCCGACCAGGGCCACCGTCTGCCCGGCCGGGATGGTGAGGTCCAGGTGCGGGAGCACGGTCGCCGCGCCGTAGCCGAACCGGACGCCGTCGAACACCAGCTCGCCGGCGGCCGTCCCCGGGCCCGAGGGCAGCGGGACCGGGTCGGCCGGCTCGGCGAGCACCGACCGCTCCTCCAGCACCCCGGACAGCTTCTCCAGCGCGGCGCTGGCCGACTGGTAGCTGTTGTAGAACATCGCGATGTCCTGCAGCGGGTCGAAGAACCGGCGCAGGTAGAGCAGGAAGGACACCAGGACGCCGACCGCCAGGTGGCCGTCCATCACCCGCAGCGCGCCGTAGCCGAGCACCGCCACGGTGATGAGGTTGCCGATCATGGTGACCGCGGGGACGAACACCGCGATCAGCCAGAACGCCCGGTGGTGGGCCCGGCGGTTGTCCTCGTTCAGCTGGGCGTGCAGCTCGTCGTTGCGTGCCTCGCGGCGGAAGGCCTGCACGGCGCGGATGCCGCCGAAGGTCTCGGTGAACTGGACGATCAGCGCGGCGATCGTCTGCCGGGTGCGCCGGTAGGCGATCGTGGAATTACGCTGGAACCAGCGGCTGACCAGGTACAGCAGCGGGAAACCCAGCAGCGCCACCAGGCCCAGCGGCGGGTCGAGGACCAGCAGCACGACACCGATGGTCAGCACGCTGAACAGGGCGGTGAGCAGCCCGTCCAACCCTTCGTCGAGCAGCTCGGCGAGCGCCTCGACGTCGCTGGTCAGCCGGCTGATCGTCTTCCCCGAGGTGTAGCGCTCGTGGAAGGACAGCGGCAGGTGCTGCACGTGCTCGAACACCCGCCGGCGCAGCGACAGCAACACCGCCTGTCCGACCCGCCCGGAGCCGACCAGGAAGCGGTACCGCAGCCCGGTGTCGGCCAGGGCGGCCGCCACCATCGCTGCGCTCGTCCAGACCAGCGGCCATGGATCCGCCCGCCCGCCCGAGCCGTCCAGCAGCGCCGGGACGGCGACGTCGATGCCGACGCCGATGAGGAACGGTCCGGCCAGCCAGGCCAGGTTCTGGACCAGGATCACCTCCAGCAGCACCCAGAGTTCCCGGCGGTGCGGGCGCAGCAGCTCACCGAGCAGCCGGCGGGAACGGCCGCGCAGGAACGAACTGGCCGAGGCCGACAGGTCGTCGTCGTCCTCGGTGGCCACGCCCCGCCAGTCGGCGGGCGTGCTCATCGGCCGCCCACCTCGCTCAGCTGGGACCCCGAGGTCAGCAGGTCCCGGTAGGCCGGGACGTCGGCCAGCAGGTCGCTGTGCCGGCCGACCGCCGTGATCCGGCCGCCCTCCAGCAGCGCCACCCGGTCGGCGAGCAGCACGGTGGAGGCGCGATGGGCCACGACCAGCGCGGTGGTCTCGGCCAGGACGTCCCGCAGCGCCCGCTCGACCAGCGCCTCGGTGTGCACGTCCAGCGCTGACAGCGGGTCGTCCAGGACCAGCACCGAGGGGCGCCCCAGCACTGCCCGGGCCAGCGCGAGTCGCTGTCGCTGCCCACCGGACAGCGACAGCCCCTGCTCGCCGATCCGGGTGTCCAGGCCCCAGGGCAGGTCGTGCACGAACTCGGCCTGGGCCACCCGCAGCGCCTCGGCGACGTCGTCCGCACCGGCGTCGGGCCGGCCCAGCGTCAGGTTCTCCCGGACGCTCATCGAGAACAGCGTCGCCTCCTCGAAGGCGGTGGCCACGACGCCGCGCAGCTGTGCCAGCGGCAGGTCACGGACGTCGTGCCCGTCGAGGGTGACCCGCCCGCTCGTGACGTCCTGCAAGCGCCCGACCAGCGCGGTCAGCGTGGTCTTGCCCGACCCCGTGGCACCGACCAGGGCGACGGTCTCCCCGGGGGCCACGTCGAGGTCGACGCCGTCCAGGACCGGTGCGCCTCCTCCGGGGAAGCGGAAGCCGACCGACTCGAAGCGCAGCCGGGCCGGCGTGCCGACCTGGCGCGGCCGGACCCCGGGACGGTCGGTCACGGTCAGCGGGGCGTCGAGCAGTTCACCCACCCGGTCGCAGGCGCTGGCGGTCTCCTGCGCCTGGGCGAGGAGGAACCCCAGCGACAGGATCGGCCACAGCAGCACGGTGAACAGCGCGACGAAGCCGACCAGGCCGCCGACGGTGAGCGCGC
>JAOPWG010000324.1 GCA_025965775.1 Modestobacter sp.
GATCGTGGCGCGGACCAGCAGGCTGGTGTCCGCCGCGCCGACCGGGTCCTCCGCGTCCACCGACACCTCGAGCTGCCCGGCGGCGTACTCGGGGTGGAACTGCCCGACGGCGATGTTCTGCGCGTCCAGCGCCTCCAGCAGGTCCCGGCCGTAGTCGGACACCTCGATCAGCCGGGTCAGCCCGTACGCGGGTCCGGTGAGCGCGGGGACGAAGGCGTCCGGGTCGTCGGGGAGGCCGTCGGCCTGGGAGACGACCCACTCGATCTCGAACGCGGCCTTGACCGTCAGCCCCTCCTCGGCGAGTTCGGCGGTCAGCCGGCGCAGCAGCGAGCGGGAGTCCTGCACATGCGGCTGGCCGTCCTGGCGGTACCGGTCGACCGGCGCCCAGGCCCAGCCCGGCTGCCCGGCCAGCAGGGTGAGCCGGGAGATGTCCGGGTGCAGCCGCAGGTCACCGATCGCGCTGCCGGCGAACCGGCCGGCGACGATCGAGTCGTCGAGCAGGAAGCCGTCGAAGACCGGGCTCATCCCCACGCCCCACGCGGCGGCGCCGGGGAGCTTGGCCAGCGGGACGCTCTTCATCCGGGTGATGCCGCTGGTGTCCACCCACGGCAGGACGACGCCCACCACCCCGATCTCCGCCAGCTCCTCGACGGCTGCCTCGGCCGCCGCCCGCCGCTCGTCCCGCTCCTGCAGGTCCATCCGTGCCCTCCGGGTGCTCGTCGATCAGTCGCCGTCGGCGCATGCTGCACCAGTCGTGGGGAGTGCGGGGGACCCGGGGCCGTCCGGGACAGCTGGGCACGGTCCGATCACGAACTCGGAACACCGGATGATCACGTTCCCAAGCGCGTCACGGTCCCGCACACTCCATCAGCGCCGGGGCGACCGGCGCGACCACGATGCCGAGGAGGGCACGCCCGATGGCTGTCTCGACCCCCCGCCCCGACGGGGCGACCGCTGCCGAGGACGGCCGGCCCGGCCGCGGCGGGCTGCAACGGACCCTGTCCGTGTGGCAGGCCGTCGGCCTGTCGGTGGCGTTGATGGCGCCGAGCATGGCCGCCAACATCAACCCGCAGGGCACCGCCGGGACGGTCGGCCGTGCCGTGCCCCTCGCCTTCCTGCTGGCCGCGATCGGCGTGCTGCTGGTGGCCTACGGCTTCGTGCGGCTCTGCCAGTACTTCCACCACGCCGGATCGGTGTACGCCTTCGTCGGCGCCACGCTGGGCCCGCGTACGGGCCTGGTCTCCGGGTTCGGCCTGCTGGGCACCTACTGCTTCTACGGCGTGGTGACCTCCAGCGCGACCGGCATCTTCGGGACCGCCTTCCTGCAGGCGGTCGGCATCTGGCCCAACCCGCCGTCCTGGGCGCCGTTCCTCCTCGTCGCGGTCGCGCTGCTCGGCTCGCTGGCGCTCACCATCGCCCCGGCCAGGCGCGGGACGACGGTCCTGCTCACCGTCGAGGGCCTGACCGTGCTGCTCATCCTGGTGGTCAGCGCGATCGTGCTCGTGCGTCTCGTGTCCGGCACCGTGCCGGCCGGCGCACCGTCGCCGGACGCCGGCTTCACCCTCTCGGTGTTCACCGTGCCGCCGGGCACCGAGACCTCCGCGGTGTTCCTGGGCGTGGTCTTCGGCTTCCTGTCCTTCGCCGGCTTCGAGGCCGCGGCGACCCTGGGGGAGGAGGCGCGCAACCCGCGCAAGGACATCCCGCGGGCGATCCTGGGGACCGCGGTGTTCGGTGGCGTCTACTTCGTCATCGTCACCGCCATCGAGATGATGGCCTTCGGTGCCAACGAGGCCGGGGTGCAGAAGTTCATCGCCTCGCCCTCCCTGCTCGGGGACCTCGGCAGCAGCTACATCGCCGGGTGGGTCGGTGACGTGATCACCCTCGGCGCGGCGATCAGCGCGTTCGGCTGCTGCCTGGCCTGCGTGGTCGGCGCCTCCCGGCTGACCTTCGCCTTCGCCCGCGACACCCAGCGCGACAGCGGCCCGGCGACCGGGCTGGCCACCACCACGAGGGCCGGGACACCGGCCGTCGCCGCCGTCACCGTCACCGTCGTGATGACGCTGATCCAGCTGGTCTGCGCGGTGTTCTTCGGCGCCGAGGCCTTCGACACGTTCCTGTGGTCGGGGACGATCGGCACGCTGATCCTGCTGGTGGCCTACCTGCTCACCACCATCGGCGCGATCCGGCTGGTTTTCGTGCAACGCAAGCTGCCGGTGCCGATGTGGCAGGTCGTCATCCCGTTGCTCGCCCTCGTCGTCCTCGGGTACACGATCTGGCGCAACGTCATCCCCTACCCGGCGTACGCCGACGGGGCCGCGTTCTGGTTCCCGATCGTCGCCGGGCTGTGGCTGCTGGCCGGCGTGGTGGCGGTGCTGGCCCGGCCGGCGCTCGCCCAGCGGGCCGGCGCGGCGTTGACGGCCGCGGAGCTCGGCAGCCGGGAGGCCGTGGACAGCCGCTGATCCCCGGGCCCGGTCAGGCGCGGGTGGCCACCTCGGCCGGGAAGTCCACGCCGGTCAGCCCTGCCGAGGCGGTCCACAGCCGCCCGGCCAGCGCGACATCGCTGGCCTGGGCGCTGCGGCCGACCAGGGTCGGGTGCCCGCGCATCTCCTGGAGGCGGTCCGGCCCGGCGTAGCTGCCGCCGGGCACGTCGGCGGTCGCGGCGAACAGGGTGGGCAGCGCGCCCTGTTCGCCGGTCATGGCGAACAGCCGGTTCCCGACCGCCATCCCCGCGTCCTTGAGCCGGCTGCCGGAGTGGGCCTGCAGGTTGGTCGCCGCCCACCCGGGGTGCGCCGCGGTCGCCCGCACCGGCGAGCCCGCCGCGGTCAGCCGGCGCTGCAGCTCCAGGGTGAACAGCAGGTTGGCCAGCTTCGACTGACCGTAGGCACGCTGCGGGGAGTACGGCCGGCGCTCCCAGTTGAGGTCGTCGAGCACGATCGTGCCGGCGCGGTGCAGGCCGGAGGAGACGGTGACCACCCGGTCGGTGACGTGCGGCAGCAGCAGGTTGGTCAGTGCGAAGTGGCCCAGGTGGTTGGTGCCGAACTGCAGCTCGAAGCCGTCGGCGGTCCGGCCGGCCGGCACGGCCATGATCCCGGCGTTGTTGACCAGCACGTCCAGGTCGCCGGACCACGCGCCGGCGAACGCGCGCACGGAGCCCAGGTCGGCCAGGTCGAGCCGGCGCACCTCGACGTCTCCGGTCAGTGCGGCGGCGGCCCGCTCGCCGCGCGCGGTGTCACGCACGGCCAGGACGACGCGCGCCCCGGCGGCCGCGAGTGCCCGGGCGGTCTCGAGGCCCAGGCCGCTGTTGGCGCCGGTGACGACCACGGTGCGGCCGGCCTGCGAGGGGATGCCTGCGGTGGTCCAGCGGGTCGCCATCCCCCCACGGTAGGCGTCCGCCGTCAGGGCTCCTTCCGGTCGGTCGGGTCGAAGGTGACGTGCACCTTCTCGAAGCCCTTGCTGCGCTGCGCCTTCGCCAGGCCGGTGTAGCTGCGCCGGTCGCCCGGGGTGAGGTGGACGTCGTCGGTGAAGGGGGTGAGCAGCGCGCGCGGCCACAGGCGGTCCACCCGGACGACGTTGATCTCCACGCAGAGGACGCCGACCACCGCGGCCAGGTAGAGGAACGCCAGCAGGCCGAGGACCAGGGCGAACACCCCGTTGGTGGCGCTGGCGTGGCTCACGACGTGGCCGACGTAGCCCACCCCGAAGGTCTGCAGCAGCTGCCAGAGGACGGCAGCGGTGAGCGCACCAGGTGCCACGTCGCGGACGGTGAGGGGCCGGGCGGTGGCCAGGCGGAAGACGAACACGAAGACGACGGAGTTCACAGCGACCGAGGCGACCAGGGCAACGGTCCGCAGCGCCGTGCCCGGGGACCCGGCGTTGCCGGCACCCAGCGTGGACAGTGCTGTCGTCCCGAGCACCGCCAGGCCCGCCGTGCACAGCAACAGCAGGCTGCGGCCGCGGGCCAGGAAGGGGTTGGGCCGGCTGTTGCGCGGTACCGACCAGGCGGTGTTCATCGCGTACTGCACGGCCTGGGCGACGCCGAGCCCGCCGTAGAGGGAGCCGAGGACGCCGACGACGACCCCGCCGACGCCGCCGCTGAGCTCTCCGGGCTGGCCGAGCTGGTCACCGACCACCGGGAACTGGCTCAGCGCGGAGTCGATGAGGCGTGCCTGCAGCTCCGGGTTCCCGCTCAGGACCGTGCCGAGGATGGTGGACATGAGCAGCAGCAGCGGGAAGAGCGAGACGAACGCGTAGTAGGTGATCAGCGCGGCCAGGTACGGACCGGAGTCGTCGACGTACTTGTAGGCGACCGCGATCGGGAACCCGGCGGCCGGGTGTCGCCGCTGGAGGCGGTCCAGCTTGTCGGCGAGGGTCACGGGCGCAGTGCAGCATGTCGGCCGGTTGTGCACCACGTCGGAGCGGCCGATCCGGAGGTGCGTGACAGAACGGAGTGGGGGAGGGCCGGGGGGTGACCGAGAGCGCAGATGCGATCCGGTCGTTCCGCCGACGTGCGGGCGTTCCTGCGCCGCGTCCGCTGAGGGCAGCTACCCGTCGTCCTTCCCGACCACGCGGAGATGAGGCCCGGTGGGGACGTCCTCGGAAGGTTCCGGGACCGGAGGCAGGCCCGCCGCCCGGCGCACCCGGTTCTCCGGAACGTCCAGCGCTCTCGCCAGGTACTCGGCGAGGCCCTCGCTGATGAAGCTCACGGCCCCGCGGCGGGCCATGCGGTGGATCGTGTCCGCCGGCAGGACGCGGCGGGACCGCCGAGAGGCCTCGTCCGGGGTCCGGTTCAGCTCCCACAGACGGCGCCGGACCAGGTCCTGCAGGCGGTTGGCGGCCATCGGTAGAGGCTAGGCCCGGGCCGGCCGGGGCCACATCCCCACGCGTGCGGGTCCCCGGTCCGGTGGTCACCGTTCACGGCCGACCGGTGACGCAGCGCCGTCCCGGCCGGATGGGGGACGATGCACCCATGCGTCTCCTTC
>JAOPWG010000332.1 GCA_025965775.1 Modestobacter sp.
CCACGAACCCGGCCGCCGCCCTGGAGGCACAGGTGGCCGGTTACACGACGGCCTTCACCTGGGCGTCGGTCCTGCTGGTCATCGGCGCGCTGGTCTCGGCGGTGCTGATCAAGGCCACCAAGGAGGACCTGCCGGCCGAGGGCGCGATGGTGCACGCCGGCTGACCTCCCGCCCCGACGCTGGCGCCCGCTCCCTCCGGGGTCGGGCGCCTGTGTCGTTGCCGGGGTCAGTCGTGCACCGCCGCCTCGTGGCCGCGGTGCCCGGGTGTCTCCAGCAGGAACGTGCAGTGCGCGAGGTCGAAGTGGTCCCCCAGGCAGACGCCCAGCGCGTCGAGCACACGTCCGCCGTGCCCCTCCGCCAGGACCGAGTCCTCGACGACGACGTGCGCCGACAGCACCGGCAGCCCGGAGGTGATGGTCCACGCGTGCAGGTCGTGCACCTCGAGGACGCCGTCGACCGAGAGCACGTGCGCCCGCACCTCGGTCAGGTCCACGCCCTTCGGCGCCGTCTCGAGCAGGACGTCGAGGGCCTCCCGCAGCAGCGTCCAGGCCCGCGGCAGCACCAGGCAGCCCACCGCCAGGGAAGCGACGACGTCCGCGCCGGTCCACCCGGTCGTCGCGATGACCACCGCGGCGGCGATGACCGCCAGCGAGCCGAAGGTGTCCCCCAGGACCTCGAGGTAGGCGCCCCGGGTGTTCAGCGACTCCCCCTGACCGGCGTGCAGCACGGCCAGGGAGACGACGTTGGCGGCCAGCCCCACGAGGGCGACGGAGAGCATCCAGCCGGAGTGGATCTCCGGCGGGTCACCGATCCGGCGCACCGCCTCGACGACCACGTAGCCGCCCACGCCGAGCAGCAGCAGGCCATTGCCCACCGCGGCGAGCACCTCCATGCGCTGCCAGCCGAAGGTGCGCCGTCCGCGGGCGGGCCGCTGGGCGAGGGTGACCGCACCGAGCGCCATGCCGATGCCCAGGGCGTCGGTGGCCATGTGCCCGGCGTCGGCGAGCAGTGCCAGCGAGCCGGACAGCAGCGCCCCGACCACCTCGATGACGAAGACGCTCCCGGTCAGGGCCAGCACCAGGGCCAGGCGGCGGCGATGCCCGCCGGTGGCGGTGCCGTGCGCCGAGGCGTGGTCGTGCCCCATCAGCGTCCCTCCCGGCTCCGCTCGTTCCGACATGCAATGTGCCGCATGTCAGCCGTTTGTGCCAGGAGCACCGCCCGGCCGGGTCAGACGGCGACGCCGTGCTCGCGCAGCCAGGACAGGGGGTCGACCTTCTGACCGTCCATGCCGCCCAGGTGCACCTCGAAGTGCAGGTGCGGTCCGGTGGACTGGCCGCGGTTGCCCAGCAGGGCGATGGTGTCGCCCGCCTTCACCGTCTGCCCCTCCTGGACCAGTACCTGCTCCATGTGCCCGTAGACGGTCACGGTGCCATCGGCGTGCTGGATGTAGACGGCCAGCCCGAAGCCGCTGGCGGCACCGGCCCGGATGACGACGCCGTCCATCACCGCGTACTCGGGGGTGCCCATCGGGGCCGCGAAGTCCATGCCGGCGTGCAGGGTGCCCCAGCGATAACCGAAACCACTGCTGATCCGGGCGCCGGCCACGGGCAGGACGGCCTTCGGGCGGGCCGCCTCGGCGGCGGCCGCGACGGCGGCCTGGTCGGCGTCGGCCTGCACCCGCTGGGCCGCGACCAGGGCGTCCTCACGCTCGGCCCGACTGGCCACCATCTCCTGCAGGCGGGCGGCGGCCTCGTCCTCGCTGAGCGCGGCGTCGGCCGCGCGGCGCAGGCCGACCTCCTCGGCCACGCTCGTCGCCCCGGCGGCGCCCGACGTCGGGGACGCCTGCGCGACGAGCGGTCCGGAGGTCACCAGCCCGAGCCCGGTGAGGCCCAGCAGCGCGGCGGCGAGGAACAGAGCCGGCCGGCGGGCGGCCGGGGAGAGCCGGCGGCGACCCCGGCCGTGGCGCCCTGCGGCGACCTCGGCGACGACCTGTTCGGCGTCCACCGCGTCGGCGACCGCGTCCTCGGGATCGGCATGGCCGGCACCGGCGGCGGCCGGCGCCGCGGCGCTCCCCGGAGCGGGACGGTCGCCCGCGGCCCGCGGGACGGGCACCGTGCGGCAGACGCCGAGCGCCGTCGAGCGGGTGACCAGGACGCCGCGCGCCTCGACGGTCCCCGTCGGCTCCGAGGTCCGGCGGCCGGCGGTGAGGACACCCGCCGCCCCGGCACCGGCGAACGGAGCCGGCGGACCGTCGAGGAGTCCAGCGAGGCGTTGCGGGTCCATACACCTGTCTTCCATCGGAGCGTGGCGCGACACGGCCACTCATCAAAAGGCGGGGCCCATGTAAACACGACGTGATCGCTTCGTGATGTGAGCAGCCCGAGATGCACATCGGGTCAAGTGGTCAGCGTCACAACAAACAGTGCCAATTGACGACCCTCTGTCACGTCATGTGTGCGTTTCGGTCATGAATCGAAACGCCCCGTGACGGGTACGGCGACCAACGTCACGCACCCTCACCCCCGGTCGACCCTGTCCCCGGGGGTGGCCGGTGCCCATGGACGACGGGAGCAAAGCATGCGCGCAGTGACCTGGCACGGCCGTGACGACGTCCGGGTGGACACTGTCCCGGACCCCACGATCAAGGACCCGACCGACGTCGTCATCGAGGTCACCTCGACCGGCATCTGCGGGTCGGACCTCCACCTGATCGAGGTCATGGCGCCGTTCATGACGGTCGGCGACGTGATGGGTCACGAACCCATGGGCGTGGTCCGTGAGGTCGGCCCCGAGGTGACCGAGGTGAAGTCCGGTGACCGGGTCGTCATCCCGTTCAACATCTCCTGCGGCACGTGCTGGATGTGCTCGCAGGGCCTGCAGAGCCAGTGCGAGACCACCCAGAACCGCGAGCAGGGCTTCGGCGCCTCGCTGTTCGGCTACACCAAGCTCTACGGCCAGGTCCCCGGCGGGCAGGCGGAGTACCTGCGCGTGCCCTTCGGTAACACCCTGCCGATCAAGGTCCCCGAGGGCCCCGCGGACGACCGCTTCGTCTACCTCTCCGACGTCCTCCCCACCGCCTGGCAGGCCGTGCAGTACGCCGGCGTCGTGCCGGGCGGGTCGGTGCTGGTGCTGGGCCTGGGCCCGATCGGTGACATGACCACCCGGATCGCCAAGCACCTGGGCGCCGGTCAGGTGCTCGCGGCGGACACCGTGCCGGAGCGGCTGGCCCGGGCCCGGGCCAACGGCGTCGACGTCCTGGACAGCACCGACCAGGCCGACGTGGTCGCCTGGGTGCGGGACAAGACCGACGGCCGCGGACCGGACGCCGTCATCGACGCCGTCGGCATGGAGGCGCACGGGTCGCCGGTCGCGCAGTTCGCGCAGAAGGCCAGCGCGATCGTCCCCGACGCGATCATGGCGAAGGTCATGCAGGCCGTCGGCGTGGACCGGCTGGCCGCGCTGAACACCGCCATCGAGGCGGTCCGCCGCGGCGGCACGATCTCGCTGTCCGGCGTGTACGGCGGCGCGACCGACCCGCTGCCGTTGATGCGGATGTTCGACAAGCAGATCGAGCTGCGGATGGGCCAGGCCAACGTGTGGCGCTGGGTCCCCGACATCCTGCCGCTGCTCACCGACGCAGATCCGCTGGGCGTCGACACCTTCGCCACCCACCACGTCCCGCTGGAGCAGGCGCCGCAGGCGTACGAGACCTTCCGGCAGAAGCAGGACGGCGCGGTGAAGGTGCTGCTGCGGCCCTGATCCCCCTCCCGGGCCGCGCACCCGTGCGCGGCCCGGGGCCGGTGGAGCGACGTGATGCACCTCATGGGTGAGTAACTGGAAGAACACCCAGCGTGTGCCGTTGGGTCAGGGGTGGGCGACGCCGCCCCGCCGCCCTCACGCCCTCCCAGCTCCGGAGTCCCGCTCTTGCCACGCGCCCTGCTCGCCCTTGCCATCGGTGCCTTCGGCATCGGCACCACCGAGTTCGTGGTGATGGGGATGCTGCCCCAGATCGCCGAAGGACTGGACG
>JAOPWG010000356.1 GCA_025965775.1 Modestobacter sp.
AAGCCGGGCTCGAACGGGTGGTTGTGCGCCGGGAGGGCGAAGTTCGGCGTCCGCTGGAAGACGGTGAGGTCGGCGGCCTGCTCGGCGATCAGCGGGATGCTCTGGATGCCGGAGGAGCCGGTGCCGACCACGCCGACCCGCTGGCCGGCGAGGTCCACGCCCTCGTGCGGCCAGTGCCCGGTGTGGAACCAGCGGCCGCGGAAGCTCTCCAGGCCCGGCACCTCCGGGGTCCTGGACGCCGACAGGCACCCGGAGGCGTGCACGACGAACTGCGCCGACAGCTGCTCACCCCGGTCGGTGCGGACCGTCCAGCGGCCGGCGTCCTCGTCGAAGACGGTGTGGGTCACCCGGGTCCCGAACCGGATGTCGCGGCGCAGGTCGAACCGGTCGGCCACGTGGTTGGCGTAGCGCAGGATCTCCGGCTGCGTCGGGTACTTCTCCGTCCACTGCCACTCCTGCTCGAGCTGCGGGTCGAAGGAGAACGAGTACTCCATGCTCTCCACGTCGCAGCGGGCACCGGGGTAGCGGTTCCAGTACCAGGTGCCGCCGACCCCGTCGGCCACCTCGAACCCCTGCACGCTGCAACCGAGACCGCGCAGCCGGTGCAGCATGTAGAGGCCGGAGAAGCCGGCGCCGATCACCACGGCGTCGACCGTGGCGACGCCGTCCTGGCCGGTGGGTGCGGGAGCTGCCCGGGTCACGGGCGTGCCTCTCGACGGGGGTAGGGACGAGATCCACGACCGGTCGCGCCCGGCCGCGGGCGTGCTGGGTGCGACCAGGTCAGGCGGGCAGCGCGGCCAGCTGGCGGCGGACCTGCTCGGCCACGTACTCCAGGCCCGCGGCGCTGCCGGGCAGCACGTTGACCATGGTGAAGAAGGCGTGCATCTGGCCCTCGAAGCGGCGGGACTCCACCGCGACGCCGGCGGCGCGGAGCGTCTCGGCGTAGGCCTCGCCCTCCTGGCGCAGGACGTCGTGCTCGGCGGTGAGGACGACGGCCGGCGGCAGGCCCGCGTGGTCGGCCGCCCTCGCCGGGCTGGCGTCGGGGTGCTCGCGGTGCGCAGGGTCGGGGGCGTAGAGGTTCCAGAACCAGATCATCGACTCGCGGCTGAGCAGCAGCTGGTTGGCCGGGTCGAGGTAGGTCTCGTTGTCCATCTCGCAGTTGGTGACCGGATAGACCAGCACCTGCTGGCTGATGGCGGGGCCGCCGGCGTCCCGGGCCCGGATCGACATGATCGCGGCGAGGTTCCCGCCGGCGCTGTCCCCGGCGACGACGAGCGGCACCCGGGCGCCGGCGATCTCCTCCAGGTGGGCGTCGACCCACTGCAGGGCTGCCCAGGAGTCCTCGACGGCGGCCGGGTAGCGGTTCTCCGGGGCCATCCGGTAGTCGACGAGCACCACGGCGCACTCCGTCTGCTCGGCCATGGCGCGGCCCAGCGTCTCGAACTCGGGCAGCGCACCGATCACCCAGCCGCCGCCGTGGAAGTAGACGATCACGCCGCGCGGGGAGGCGCTGGGCACCAGGACCCGCAGCGGGATCGGGTGCCCGTCGGTGGCCGGTGCGGTCCGGTCCTCCGCGCGTTCCATGTCCGGGCCGGGCCCGTACATCTCGCCCAGCGCCGCGGTCAACCCGCGGGCCTCCGCCGGGGTCATCTCGTGCAGCGGCTTGGCGCCGCTCTCGGCGAGCTGGGTGAGAAGTGCGGTCGTGGCGTCGTCCAAGGCCATGGCTGAGCCTCCGTGTCGTGCAGCCGGGAGGAGCACCGTTGCGCCTCGACCAGCTGTGATCTCGGCCACAAGCTAGGGGTGCTGCTGGCGAGGGGTCAAGATCCCTCCGGCGCGGCGGGAGCGGTGCCTCTGGGCGGCCGCGACCGGAGTGCGTCCTGGCCGGCCGCTGGACCCGGCGGCTCTCGCGGTGTCCGGTGGCAGTCCGCGGACGCCTCGACGGTCGCCCGGGACACGGCTGCGGAGCTCCTGGTCGGCCTGAAGAGCGGCACGGAGGTGCAGCCGCTCGGCCGCACGCCCGGCCGGAGATACGGGGTTCGCTGGACGGCGTCGACGTGGAGGAGCTGACCGCCTGATCGGACGGCCGGCGGTCGCCGTCCTCGTCAGCCGGTCGCCACCAGGCTGGCGAACACGATGACGTTGTCCCGGTAGTCGCCGCTGTCCTCGTCGAAGCTGCCCCCGCAGGTGATGAGGCGCAGACCGGCGTGGTCGATGTCGCCGTAGACCTCGTCGGTGGGGAAGTCGTCCTTGGCGTGCTCCTCGACCCGGTCGACCCGGAAGGTGGCGACGGTGCCGTCGACGCGGTCGACGACGACCTGGTCGCCTTCGACGAGCTCGCGCAGACCGTAGAAGGCCCCCGTCTCCCCGCCCCAGTCGACGTGCCCGGCGAGGACGGCGGGTCCGAGCTGGCCGGGGGTGGGGCTGCGGTCGTACCAGCCGACCGGGTAGGCGCCGGGTGGGACCTCCATCGAGCCGTCCCGCTCCAGGCCGAGGTCCATGACTCGGGAGGTGACGCCGAGGGCCGGTATCTGCACCCGGACGGGCTCGCTCGCCGGCAGTTGCAGTGTCACGGCCGGCGGATCGGCCGGCCCGGCCGTGGACGTCTGGGCTGTTGTGGTGGCCGGGGCGGCGACGACGGCGACCGGCACGTCGAGGCGGGCGGGACGCCGGCCGTCCTGGGGCAGGAAGACGACGGCGGCCAGACCCGCGACGGCGAGCACCACGGACGTCCCGGTCCAGGCACGTGCGGCGCGCGGTCGGGCCGCCCGCGGAGCGCGGTGGCGTGAGCGGTCGTAGCGGGTCCGACGCGGGGGGCGGGCCGTCAGGGCGTGGAGGTCGACCTCGGTACCGGCGGCTGCCGTCCATGCGGGGAGAAGCGGCGGGGGATAGACCCCGACGATGCGCACCGGACCACCGGCCCCGGTCTCGACGAGACCGGGGCCGGTGGCCTCGGGTGCGCGGTGGTGCACGTCCAGTCAGTCAGACGGTGGCGCGGGAGCTGCGCCGGGCGGCCACCGCGGCGCCGCCGGCCGCGGTGAGGGCGACGCCGCCGAGGACGTAGGGCAGCACGCTGCCCTCGCTGGAGGAGCTGCCGTCGCCGGCGGCGACGGCGCCCGCCGGGCGGCTGGAGACCTGGGACGACGTCCCGGTCACTGTGCCGTCCTCTGCCGAGCCGCCGCTGGCGAGGGTCTCGCAGGCGATGCCGTCCTTGTCCCGGTCCAGGCCGTTGGGGTCGCTGCGGTCCTGGTCGAGCACGGCCTGCGCCTCGGCCTGGGTAGTGAAGTCGCTGCAGTTGAGATCAGCCGCGCCGGCGGTGCCGGAGAAGCCGAACGACAGGGCGGCGGTGATCAGGACACCGGCTGCTGCGGTGGTACGACGACGCATGATCTCTCCCGTTGAGGTTGTCCGCTGAGACCAGCTCAGCCTCACCGGGCCGCCGCGCGTCACCGACGCGACCGCACAGCGTGTTCCCCTAGCTGTGTGTCAGCTGTTTGGCAGTTCGTGTCCTGGCTCACAGCTGCCTGTGCGTCAGCTCAGCGGCGCAGCGCCGCCGTCCCGGCCAGCGCGAGCTGGCTGACGACCAGGCCGAGGCCCAGCCACATCAGCGCCGACGGCGCCGCCGAGTGGTGCATGCCGGCCATCCCGGTGGACGCCCCGCCGAGCATCTGCGCGTGCACGACGAGCATGACGCCGTCCACCGCGGCGGTCATGCCCCACACCGAGGCGGTCGGGCTGCGCCACAGGTGCCAGGCGCACGGCAGACAGACCGCGGCCATGGCGACCATCAGCAGCGACCCCAGCGAGGTGGGGTCCAGCAGGGCCAGGTGGACGGCGGCCGAGGCGAGGGCCAGCGCCGCGGCCACCCGGCCGAGGGCCGGTGCTCGCGGCCGGCTGAGGACGGCGGTGGTCACGATCGTTTCGGCCACCTCGGTCGAAGAAGCGCTGGTGGGCCGGGACCGTACAGCCCCGGGGTGACGGGGTGAACACGTTCGTGTCTCCGTGCGTCGGCGCCACGGTAGATCCCCGCCAACGGCTCAGTGCACCTTTCCGCCCAGGTTGATCAGCACCACGCCGACGATGACCAGCAGCACACCGCCGAACTGCCACGCGGTGAGCGACTGGTGCAGCACGGACACCCCGATGGCCAGTACGGCCAGGGTGCCCAGCCCTGCCCAGATGGCGTAGGCGATCCCGATGGGCAGGGTCTTCACCACCTGCGCCAGCAGGAAGAACGACAGCGCGTAGGACGCCAGTACCGCGACCGTCGGCCAGGGCTGGGTGAACCCGGCGGTGCGGGGCAGCAGCGAGGTGGCGGTGACCTCGGTGAGGATGGCGCAGATCAGCAGGACGTAGGTCACGAACACGGACGGGCATCCGACCACACCGCAGTGTCCGGTCGAGGACCCCGGTGGGGCCCGGACGCCCGGACAGCGTCCCTGTCGGGCTCGATGATCTCCAACAGGTGTCCCATCCGATCGCGCTTGGCGCGCAGGTAGCCCACGTTCTCCGGGGTGACGTGCGTCGGCAGGGAGACCCTGCCGGTGATCGTGAGGCCGTAGCCCTCCAGCCCGGCGCGCTTGGCCGGGTTGTTGGTCAGCAGCCGCATCGTGCGGATGCCCAGGTCGACCAGGATCTGCGCGCCGGTGCCGTAGTCGCGGGCATCGGCGGGCAGGCCGAGGTCGAGGTTGGCATCGACGGTGTCCACACCGGCGTCCTGCAGCTGGTAGGCCTGCAGCTTGTGCAGCAGGCCGATCCCGCGGCCCTCGTGCCCACGGATGTAGAGCACGACGCCGCGGCCCTCGTGGGCCACGGCGGCCAGCGCGGCGTCCAGCTGCGG
>JAOPWG010000360.1 GCA_025965775.1 Modestobacter sp.
TCCAACCTGCTGGCGGCCAACTCCGACGGCAGCGGTGACCCCGAGCGGCGGATGCAGGAGGCCGACATCGTGGTCGAGGGGCGGTTCCGGATCAACCGGGTCACCGCCCTGCCGATGGAGACCCGCGCCGTCGTCGCCGAGTGGCGGCCCGGTGCGCGGGAGCTGACGGTGCACATCTCCTCCCAGGTCCCGCACCTGATCCGCAAGCAGCTCGCGGAGTCGCTGCGGCTGACCGAGAGCGACGTCCGGGCGGTGGCCTCCGACGTCGGCGGTGGGTTCGGGCTGAAGCTCGGGGTCTTCCCGGAGGACGTGCTGGCCTGCCTGCACGCCATGGCGCTGCGGCGACCGGTCAAGTGGGTCGAGGACCGGGCGGAGCACTTCCGGGCGAGCACGCACGCCCGGGAGTCGGTGCACGACTACCGGATCGCGGCCGACGCCGAGGGTCGGCTGCTGGCGATGACCGACGTCTATGCCACCGACATCGGTGGCTGGAACTCCCCGTTCGGCTCGGCGCAGTTGTCCAGCGTGGTCCTCAACGGTCCCTACCGGGTGGAGGACGGGTACGCCGAGCGTCGGGTGACGCTCACCAACAAGACGCCCGTCGGTGCGTACCGGGGGTACGGCCAGCCGGAGGTGAACTTCGCCTACGAACGGTTGATGGACACCCTCGCCCGCCGGCTGGACCTCGACCCGGTGGAACTGCGCGCCATGAACATGGTCAAGCAGAGCGACCTGCCGTGGAAGAACCCCACGGGGGCGGTCTACGACAGCGGTGACTACGAGCGCTGCCTGCGGATGGCCGCGGAGGCCATCGGCTGGAGCGCGCACCGCGCCGCGGGCCGGGTGCGCCGGGCGGACGGCCGGCTGACCGGGATCGGCTTCTCCTCCTTCGTGGAGCGCACCGGGTACGCCAGCGCGCGCTTCCTGGCCCGGCGGGGCTCGCAGTTCGGGGCGCACGAGAGCGTCACCCTCCGGGCCAACCGGTCCGGCGGGATCGACGTCTACACCGGGGTGTCCACCATGGGGCAGAGCGCCGAGACGGCGTTCGCCCAGGTGGTCAGCGACGTCTTCGGCATCGACTACGCGGCGGTGAAGGTGCACGCCGGGGACACCGCGGCCTCGCCCCTGAACACCGGCGCGTTCGCCTCCCGCACGATGATCGCCGCGGCCGGTGCACTCCGGGCCGCGGCGGAGGAACTGGCAGCCAAGACGCTGCGGCTGGCCGCCTGGCGGCTGCAGACCGAGGCCGGTGACCTGGCGATCACCGGGACGACGGTGCACCGCACGGACGACGCGGCCGTGCAGGTGCCCCTGGCCGAGGTGTTCGCCACCGCGATCACCGGCCAGGGGATCGCGCCGGGTGAGGACCCGGGGCTGGAGGCGACCGCGCACTTCGAACCCTCCGACGCGGCCTATTCCTTCGGCACCGCAGCGGCGGAGGTGTCGGTGGACCCGGACACCGGGGAGTTCGACGTCGAGCGGTTCGTGCTGGTGCACGACGCCGGCACCGTGGTGAACCCGACCGTCGTCGACGGTCAGGTCCGGGGTGCGCTCGCGCAGGGCTTCGGCGCGGCGCTCACCGAGGAGCTGCGCTACGACGGCGACTCCGGGCAGCTGGTCAACGGCTCGATGATGGACTACTTCGTCCCCACCGCCGCGGACCTCCCGCCGCTGGAGCTGCTGCACACCGAGGTGGCCTCGCCGGTCACCCCGTTCGGGATCCGGGGGGTGGGCGAGGTCGGCACCATCCCGCCGGGTGCGGCGATCGCCAACGCCCTGTGCGAGGCCCTCGCCGAGTTCGGCGTGGAGCTGAGCAGTCTGCCGATCACCCCGGAGAGTGTCTGGCAGGCGCTCTCCGCCGGCCGCGACACCGAGCGTCCCGACGAACAGCTCGACCCCACACCGGGGGACCTTCCCGACGGAGGAGTTGGATACTGATGAGCACTGACCAGGCGCTCGACGCAGTCGACTGCGAGGACACCCCGGCCCCCAAGACGGCCGGATCGTCCCGCGTGGGGCTCATCGTGCCGAGCTCGAACACCACGATGGAGACCGAACTGCCGGAGCTGTTCCGCCGGCAGAGCGAGGCGACCGGACACCGGTACACGTTCCACTCGGCCCGCGCGGGGATGAAGCAGGTCAACCGCGAGGAACTGCTCGCCATGGTGGGCAAGGCGGCCGACTGCGCGATTGCGGTCTCCGACGCCGACGTCGACGTGATCGCCTACGCCTGCCTGGTCGCCGTCATGGCGCAGGGCCCGGGTGCGCACAAGGAGTCCGAGCAGGTGATCGCCGAGGCGGCGCGCGCCAACGGGCACCCCGCCGAGGTGGTGAGCAGCGCCGGTGCACTGGTGCGCACCGTGCAGGCGATCGGCGCCCACCGGGTGGCCATCGTGACCCCCTACATGGCGCCGCTGACCCAGATGGTGCGCGAGTACATCGAGGCCGAGGGCGTCGAGGTCCTGGACGCGGTGGCCCTGGAGGTCCCGGACAACCTGGCCGTGGGCCGGCTGGACCCGGAGGGGCTGCCGGCGATCGCCCGCGGTCTGCGCCGGGAGGGTGCCGAGGCGATCGTGCTCTCGGCCTGTGTGCAGATGCCCTCGCTGGCCGCGGTCCAGCGGGTCGAGGACGAGCTGGGGCTGCCGGTGGTCACCGCGGCGACGGCGACGACCTTCGAGGTGCTCCGCGCGCTGGGCCACACCCCTGCCATCCGCGGTGCCGGCCGGTTGCTGACCGGCGAGTTCTGACCGCAGGTGGGTCCGGCCGAGCGGCCGGACCCACCTGTCGCGGGACGTCACATCGGGTGGGCAGGATGCGGCCCGTGCTGACCGCAGACCTGCTCGTGCACGACGCCGAGCTGCTCGCCACCGTCGACGACGCCCGCCGGGAGATCGCCGGGGGCTGGGTCGCCGTCACCGACGGCGTGGTCAGCGGCGTGGGCGGGCCGGGCGACCCCCAGCCGGAGGCCGCGCGCCGGGTCGACGCCCGCGGCTGCCTGGTCACCCCGGGGCTGGTGAACACCCACCACCACCTGTACCAGAACCTGACCCGCGCCTACGCCCCGGCGCTGACCGGTGGTCTGTTCGACTGGCTGGTCACCCTCTACCCGCTGTGGGCCCGGCTGGACGAGGAGGCGGCCTACGTCAGCGCCTACATCGGCCTCGCCGAGCTGGCGCTGTCGGGCTGCACGACCAGTACCGACCACCTCTACGTGCACCCCCTCGGCGCCGGCGACCTGATCAGCGCCGAGGTGGCCGCCGCCCGGGAGCTGGGCGTCCGGTTCCACCCCACCCGCGGCTCCATGTCCCTGTCGGTCAAGGACGGCGGCCTGCCCCCGGACTCCGTCGTCCAGGACGACGACGACGTCCTGGCCGACTCGCAGCGTCTGGTGGAGGCCCACCACGACCGCTCCGCCACCGCGCTGACCCGGATCGCGCTGGCCCCCTGTTCCCCGTTCAGCGTCTCCACGTCGCTGATGCGGCGCACCGCCGAGCTGGCCGAGTCCCTCGACGTCCGCCTGCACACCCACCTGGCCGAGACCCGGGACGAGGACGCCTTCTGCCTGCAGACTTATCGCCGCCGTCCGGTCGACTACCTGGCCGACGTCGGCTGGATGAGCGACCGGGTGTGGCTGGCCCACGTGGTGTGGCCGGACGCTGACGAGGTGGCCCGGCTGGGAGCGGCGCGGGTGGGTGCCGCGCACTGCCCGTCGTCGAACATGATCCTGGGCAGCGGCCTGGCCCCGGTGGCCGAGCTGCGCGCCGCGGGCGCCCCGGTCGGCCTGGGCGTGGACGGCTCGGCGTCGGCGGACTCCGCATCGCTGTGGCTGGAGGCCCGCACCGCGATGCTGCAGGGCAAGCTCCGGCACGGCGCGGCCGCGATGTCCGCCCGCGATGCGCTGGAGATCGCCACCCGCGGCGGTGCGGCGTGCCTGGGCCGCGTCGGGGAGGTCGGGCAGCTGTCGGTGGGCGCCTGCGGGGACCTTGCGGTGTGGTCGCTGGAGGGGGTGCGGTTCGCCGGCGCGCTGTCCGACGCGGTCGAGGCGTGGCTGCGCTGCGGCCCGGTGTCGGCCCGGCACACCGTCGTCGGCGGGCGGTTCGTGGTCGAGGACGGCGTTCCGGTGCACCCCGGGCTGGACGAGCAGCTCGCGGTCCACCGGCGCGTGTCGGAGCGGATGCAGGCGGCGCTCGACTGACGGCCGTTCTCCGCCGGAGAGGGTGAGCCGCCCGTCCCACGGGGGCGGCGGGGTCAGCCGGGCAGCTCGCCGCGGGCCACCGACAGGCCCGAGTGGGCGGGGTTCCCGTCCTGCGGCTCGACCGAGACGTCGATCATCGGGTAGGCGGCCAGGTCCAGCCCCTCGGGCAGCGGCAGCTCGGTGTCACCGATGTGCAGCACGCCGACCGGCACCATCCGCTGCGCGTCGGTCCCCATCAGCCACACCTCGTAGTAGCCCTTGTCGAGCAAGGGCGCCCGCAGGTCCACCTGGAGCACCCGGCTCGTGCCGTCCTTGCGCACCGTCGCCGAGCCGGACGCGTCGGTGTCGAACAGCGGGTCCAGGGTGGTGCGGGCGACCACCGGGCCCCCGGCGTCCGAGCTCCCGGTGAGCGCCACGGTGACGACGCCGACCCCGACGCCGACCAGCAGTGACGCGGCGACGGCCAGCCACCGACGCCCGGCTCGCGGAGCGGCGGACCGGGGCCGGCGGGACAGGCCGGCCGGGCCGTCGACGGGTGCGCCGGCCAGGGGGTCGGCCTCCGGCGTCCGTGGTGCCACGGTGACCCCGGTGGATGCCGCGATGGTGTCCCAGACGCGCGGGGGCGGGGGGACGGCGGGGCCGGGGGCGGCCAGTGTCGGCGCCGGCCGCGCCCAGGTGTCGGCGATCGTGCGCCGGCAGATGCCGATCAGCCAGGCCGGCAACGGGCCCTGCGCGGGGGTGTATCTCGAGAGCCCCGTCCAGGCCGAGACGAAGGTCTGCCGGGTGACGTCCTCGGCGTCCGGGCCGGGACCGAGGGCGCGCACCGCCATCCCGTGCACCTGCCCCGCCCACCGTTCATAGGCCCGGGCGAGGGCCTGCTCGTCGCCGGCGCAGAACCGCCGGGCCACCGCGTCGTCGTCGGTCTCCCGGCCGGGCGGGGGCAGCTGACCTCCCTCCCTCGCCATCTGTTGACCGTAGGGGCTCACCAGCCGTAACCGCGCCCCGGCACCGCACTCACCGACCGGCCCGGCGGCCACGGCGCCCCGGATCGACCCGCCACCGGTCACGGGGCGAGGGCGCCGGCCAGCACGTCGAGCTCCTCGAGCGTGGCGTCCAGGTGCGGCGACACCCGCAGCACCGGCCCGGTCAGCTCGGCCCACGCCCGCTCCCGGCCGATCGCGGTGACCACGATCCCGTGGTGCTCCCGCAGCCGGGCGACGGTCGCCCGGACGTCGCCGTCCGCCGGTGGCCGCAGGGTGGTGATCGCGGTCGGCTCGTCCGGCGGTTCGGCCACCGTCCAGCCGCCGCGACCGTCCAGCCGCTCACGGGTCGCCCGGCCCAGGGCCGACAGCCGCTCCCGTACCCGGTGCGGACCGGCGGCGAGGTGCTCACCGACCGCGACCACCAGGCCGACCCGGCCGGCGACGTGCGCGTCGTGTGACTCGTACCACCGGGCGTGGTCCACCCCGGCGCCGCCGTCGTCGAACAGCTCCGGCCCGACCACCGGGGTGAGCCGGGCGCTCACCGACGGCCGCATCGCCAGGAACCCCACCCCGCGCGGGCCGGCCAGCCACTTGCGGGACGTGCCGTACACGGCGTCGGCGCCCAGGTCGCAGTCGACGTGGCCGAGGGCCTGGGCCACATCGAGGGCCAGCGGGACGCCGGCGGCCCGGCACAGCGCGGCGAGCTCCCGGCCGGGCTGCACGACACCCCGGTGGCTGGCCACCAGCGTCAGGTGCACCAGCGCCGGCGGGTCGTCCCGCAGCACGCGCTCGGCGGCCGCCAGGTCCAGCCGGCCGGCGTCGTCGGCCGGCAGCACGACCGGCACGAGGCCGGCATCGGTGAGGACGGCGAGGTTCTGCCAGTACTCGCCCGGCAGCATCCCCACCCGGGTGCCGGGCGCCGGCCGCCAGCGGGAGAACAGCGTGCGCACCGACGCCGAGGCGCTCTCGGTGAAGGCCAGGTCCGCGGCGGCCAGCCCGACCAACCCGGCCAGCACCGAGCGGCCCTGCTGCAGCAGCCCGTCGGCGGCGGCCTCGGCGACGTATCCGCCGATCTCCGCCTCGTGGCGGGCGTGCCGGGCCACCGTGTCGAGCACCGCGGCGCTCTGCCGGCTGCAGGCCGCGCTGTCGAGGTGGACGCCGGCCGGGCGGGTCCGGGCGGCGCGCCAGGTGGCGCCGAGGTCGTCGTGGGGGAGGGTCGTCACCCGCCCGACGCTAGGGCAGCCCGGCGGGACCCCGAGCAGTCCACTTCCAGTCCACTGGCCGCCCGGAGTTCCGGGCGGCATCCACTGCCGGGAGGTCGGCGGAGGAGGACCGGTCAGGCGGTCGGGGTGGACAGGGAGAGGGCGAAGTCACCCGCCTCGTCGCTCCACCAGTGCGTCAGGTCCAGCCCGGCCGCGGCCAGTTCCCGTTCGACCCCGGCCCGGCGGAACTTCGCCGACACCTCGGTGCGCAGCTCCTCACCGGCGTCGAAGCGCACCTCCAGGTCCAGTGCCGCCAGGTGCACCACCTGTGCCCGCCGGGAGCGCAGCCGCATCTCGATCCACTCGTGCTCGGCGTCCCACAGCGCGACGTGCTCGAAGGCGTCGAGGTCGAAGTCCGCCTCGAGCTCGCGGTCCAGCACGGAGAGCACGTTGCGGTTGAAGGCCGCGGTGACCCCGGCGGAGTCGTCGTACGCGCGGACGAGGCGCCCGGCGCCCTTCACCAGGTCGGTGCCCAGCAGGAAGGTGTCGCCCGGTCGGAGAGTGCCGGCGAGGGTGGCCAGGAACTCCGCCCGCGGTGCCGGCTCCAGGTTGCCGATCGTGGAGCCCAGGAACGCGACCAGCCGGCGACCGCCCCGGGTGA
>JAOPWG010000378.1 GCA_025965775.1 Modestobacter sp.
CCGCCGCCGCAGCCCGGGCGCTGCTCACCGGCGCCGGCGGCTGGAGCGCTGCCCGGGTGGTCACCCGGCCCGTGCCCGGCGGGCTGTCGCGGCAGGAGGTGGCCGACGTGGTCGGGCGGCCGGTCCTCGCCGAACTCGGGCACGACCGGTCGGCGGTGGCCCGGGGGGAACGCGGTGAGCCGCCCTCCGTCGCTGCCCGGTCACCCCTGGGCGTGCTCAGCCGGCAGTTGCTGGCCGAGCTGCCGCAGGCCGGTGCCCAGTGACCGAGCTGGCGAGGTCACGCAGGGGCGCAGCACCGTCGGACACGAGGGTGACGAGCGTGAGCGAGGAGGCTTCGTGACCGAGCTGGCGAGGTCACGCAGGGGCGCAGCACCGTCGGACACGAGGGTGACGAGCGTGGGCGAGGAGGCTTCGTGACCGACGCCCGCCCGGCCGGTCCGCTGGTCGAGCGCGTGCGGGCCCGGCTGGCCGCCGCTCCGGGCGTCCCCAGCCCTGGCGCCGTCGCGGCGTTGGTCCGGGAGGAGACCGGTGGCCTGTTGGGGGACCGGGCCGTCCTCGACGCGGTCCGGGAGGCGACCGATGAGCTCTCCGGTGCGGGCCCGCTCGAGCCGCTGCTGCGCGCTCCAGGGGTCACTGACGTGCTGGTCAACGGCCCGCGGCAGGTGTGGGTGGACCGGGGCCGGGGGTTGGAGCCGGCGGGAGTGGGCTTCTCCGACGAGGAGGCGGTCCGGCGCCTGGCGGTCCGGTTGGCCGCCGCGGCCGGCCGGCGCCTGGACGACGCCGCCCCCTGGGTGGACGCCGCCCTGCCGGACGGCACCCGGCTGCACGCCGTGCTGCCGCCGGTGTCCGGCTCGGGCACCTGCCTGTCGCTGCGCGTGCTGCGCCGGGTCCGGCTGAGCTACGCCGACCTCGCCGGGCGGGGCGCGCTGCCCGGCGCCGCCGCGGACCTGCTGCAGGCCGTGGTTCGGCACCGGCTGGCCTTCCTGGTCACCGGCGGTACCGGCAGCGGCAAGACCACGGTGCTCTCGGCGCTGCTGGGGCTGGTCGACCCCGCGGAGCGGCTGGTGCTGTGCGAGGACGCTCCGGAGCTGTCCCCGGAGCACCCGCACGTCGTCCGCCTGCTCACACGCCCGCCCAACGTCGAGTCGGTGGGCGGGGTGGGTCTGCGTGACCTGGTTCGCCAGGCGTTGCGGATGCGGCCGGACCGACTGGTCGTCGGTGAGGTGCGCGGTGGCGAGGTGGTCGATCTGCTCGCCGCCCTGAACACGGGGCACGACGGTGGGTGCGGCACCCTGCACGTCAACCGTGCCGCCGAGGTGCCCGCCCGGCTGGAGGCGCTCGGTGTGGCCGCCGGGTTGGACCGGGCAGCGGTGCACAGCCAGGCGGCTGCGGCCCTGTCCGTGGTGGTTCATCTGCGCCGGGGTCCGAACGGCCGATCGGTGGCCGAGGTCGCCGTCGTGCGCCGGCGCGGTGAGCTCATCGAGGTGGTGCCTGGCTGGCGGGCCGACGGAGCGCCGGGTCCGGCCCGTGCCGAGCTCGCCGACCTGCTGGGCTGCCGGGTGCCCGGATGAGCGGCATCCTCTGCCTGGCCGTCGCTGCCCTCTGTTGGCCTCCTGCCCGGTCGATGCGCCGACGGGCCCGGCTGCGGTCTCCGCGCCGTGTACCTGCCAGCCGGCTGGGGGCATCGGTCGATCGGCGCGTCGCCCCCGGCGTCGCTGCACTCCTCACCGCCGTCGGCGTCGCGCTGCTGTCGACGGCGGTGGTCGCCGGCCTGGCAGGGGTCGTCGCCGGGCTGGGCGTCCGCATCGTGCAGCGGCGGCGCCGTACACAGGCCGGGCAGCGACAGGTCGACGCCCTGGCCGAGGCGCTCGGCGTGCTCGCCGCCGAGCTGCGCGCCGGGCGCTCGGTGCAGGACGCTGCCGGCACCGCGGTGGCGGGGTGCCCCGACCCGCAGGTGGCGGCCGCGCTCGGCCCGGTGCTGCGCCTGGGCATCGATCCCGGTCAGGTGCGGTCCCCGTCGCCGGACGAGGCGACGGGGGACACGAACCTGGTGCTGACCCGGGTGGGCGCCGCCGTCCGGTTGAGCGCCCGTACCGGGTGCTCGCTGGCCGCCGTGGTCACCGCCGTGGAGGACGACCTGCGGGCGAGGGCCCGGGCGGACACCGAACTGCGCGCCGCGGTGGCCGGTCCGCGGGCCAGTGCCACCGTACTGGCCGGGTTGCCGGTGCTCGGTCTGCTGATGGGCAGCGGGGTGGGCGCTGACCCCTGGCGGGTGCTCACCACGACCGGCACGGGAACCGTGCTGTTGCTGGCCGGCGTGGGGTTGGAGGTGGCCGGGTTGGTCTGGTCGGAGCGGCTGGTGCGTCAGGCGGTGCGGCGTTGAGGGAGCCGGGATGAGGCAGGTGTGGTGAGCGGCGGGCCGGCGTCGGCGCTCGCCCTGCTGGCGGCAGCGCTCGTGCTCTGGCACACCCCGGGAGCCAGCTACCGATCGCGTCTGCGGGCCCTGATGCCTGTCGATGACCGGGAGCGCCGGCCCCGCGCGGACGGACCACCCGGTCCGGTCCGACGCTGGGCGGAGTCGGGCCTGGCCGGGCTCGCTGCATGCGCCCTGCTGGGCGGCGGCCTGCTCGGACCACTGGCCGGGGTGGGGGTCGTGCTGGCCACTGAGCGGCTGCTGCGCCGGAGCCGGACGGCGGTGGGTATGCCGCACGAGGCAGTTCGGCGGGACCTGCCGGTGGCCTGTGACCTCCTCGCGGTCTGCCTGGCAGCCGGTACGCCGACGGGTGCGGCCGTCGCGGCGGTGGCCGGCGCGGTCCCCGGACCGCTCGGGGAGGGGCTGGAGGAGGTTGGCGCGCTGTATCGGCTGGGTGCCGCACCCCGGCAGGCCTGGGCGGGAGCGCCGCGGGGGACCGAGGCGCTGGCCCGGGTGCTCGTCCGTGCCGGCGAGTCCGGGTCGACGGTGGTCCCGGCGTTGCACCGGCTGGCCGCCGACGTCCGCAGCGCCCAGCGCGGTGACGTGGAGGCCGCGGTCCGCCGAGCAGGTGTGTGGGTGCTGGCACCGCTCGGCCTGTGTTTCCTGCCCGCGTTCCTCTGCCTCGGCGTGGTGCCGCTGGTGCTCGGCATCGCTGCGGACGTCTTCGGCTGACACGGGTGGCACAGCACAGCGGCCCACCCGCCGCCGACGGCCGTCCCCAGCTGGGCCCTCCGTCCACAGCTCCGTGAGATCACTGGGCGGAGCTGGTGTTCCACCAGAGGCTGACCGGGACGGGCCGGCTGTCGGTCCGCGGGAGGGAGAGCCATGGCGACGACGGGTCGGACCGGGGACGCGCAGCCCGCGCTGGAGGAGCCGGGAGGGGCGGTCGCCGCGGGGCCGGAGGGACCGGCGGGCCTCCCGCCGGCACGCCGGCGCTCGCCGGTGCGGGCGCTGGCCGCTCGGTGGGCGGCGGCGGGGTCGGGGGAAGCGGGGATGAGCACCGCCGAGTACGCGGTCGGCACGGTGGCTGCCTGCGCTTTCGCGGCGGTGCTCTACAAGGTGGTCACCGGCGGCTCGGTGGTGACAGCGCTCGGCGAGCTCGTCGAGTCAGCGCTGTCGACCCTGTCCTGAGCGTGCCGGTGGTCCAGGGGCGACACGACCGGGAGGCCGGGATGGTGACCGCCGAGACCGCGGTGGTCCTGCCGGTGCTGCTGATCGTGCTGGCTGCCGCGGTGGCGGCGGTCGTGGTGGTGGGCAGCCAACTGCGCTGCGTGGACGCCGCCCGGGAAGGCGCCCGCTCGGCAGCCCGCGGAGAGTCGGTTGCGGTCGTCACCGCGCTCGCCGGCCGTGCCGCTCCGGTCGGTGCCCGCACCACCGTGACCGGTACCGGTGCCGGTGCCGGGGACACGGTCACGGTCACGGTGACCGCGACGGTGCAGCCGCTGGGTCCGCTGCCCCTCCGGCTGCAGGTACAGGCCTCGGCGAGCGCGGTCGTGGAGCCGGGCGCTGTCGGTTCCCGATCGTGAGGGCGGACGAGGGGGAGCGGGGGTCGGCCACCGTGTGGGTGGCCGCCCTGGCCGGCCTGCTCGCCGCTGTGGGGATGGCCGCCGTGCTGGTCGGCGCGGCGGTGGTCGGCCGGCACCGGGCCGGCGCGGCGGCGGACCTGTCCGCGCTGGCCGGCG
>JAOPWG010000422.1 GCA_025965775.1 Modestobacter sp.
CATGCCGGGGCCGCCCTTGGGGCCCTCGTACCGGATGACCACGACGTCGCCGGGGTTGAGCGTCCCCTCGGTGACCGCGTCCATCGCGCCCTGCTCACCGTCGAAGACCCGGGCGGTGCCCTCGAAGGTGTCGGCGTCGAAGCCGGCGGACTTCACCACTGCGCCGTCCGGGGCCAGCGAGCCCCGCAGGATGCTCAGCCCGCCGGTCTTGTGGATCGGGGAGTTCATCGCGTGGATGATCGCGCCGTCGGGGTCCGGCGGGGAGAGCTCGGCCAGGTTCTCGGCCATCGTCTTCCCGGTCACCGTGAGGCAGTCCCCGTGCAGCAGTCCGGCGTCCAGCAGGGCCCGCATCACGACCGGCACCCCGCCGATGCGGTCGATGTCGGTCATGACGAAGCGACCGAAGGGCTTCACGTCGGCCAGGTGCGGCGTCCGGTCGCCGATCCGGTTGAAGTCGTCCAGGGTCAGGTCGACGTCGGCCTCGTACGCGATCGCCAGCAGGTGCAGGACGGCGTTGGTGGAGCCGCCGAGCGCCATCGCGACGGTGATCGCGTTCTCGAAGGCCTCCTTGGTCATGATCTGCCGGGCGGTGATGCCGCGGCGGAGCAGTTCGACCACGGCCTCGCCCGAGGCGACGGCGAAGGCGTCGCGACGGGAGTCCGGCGCCGGCGGCGCCGCGCTGCCGGGCAGGCTCATGCCCAGCGCCTCGGCGACGCTGGCCATGGTGTTGGCCGTGTACATGCCCCCGCAGGAGCCCATGCCCGGGCAGGCGGCCTTCTCGATGGCGGTGAGCTCGTCGCGGGTGATCTTGCCGGCCGCGCAGGCGCCCACGCCCTCGAAGACGTCGATGAGCGTCAGGTCGCGGTCACCCAGCCGGCCGGGCAGCGTCGACCCGGAGTAGAGGAACACGCTGGCCAGGTCCAGCCGGGCGGCGGCCATCAGCATGCCGGGCAGCGACTTGTCGCAGCCGGCGAGCAGCACCGACCCGTCCAGCCGCTCGGCGAACATGACGGTCTCGACCGAGTCCGCGATGACCTCCCGGGAGACCAGCGAGGCGCGCATCCCCTCGTGGCCCATCGAGATGCCGTCGGACACCGAGATGGTGCCGAACTCCAGCGGGAACCCGCCTCCGGCGTGCACGCCCTCCTTGGCCTTCTTGGCCAGCCGGTCCAGGGAGAGGTTGCAGGGGGTGATCTCGTTCCAGGACGAGGCGACCCCGATCTGCGGCTTGACCCAGTCGTCGTCGCCCATGCCCACCGCGCGCAGCATCGCCCGCGCGGGGGCCCTGGCGTCGCCATCGGTCACCTCACGGCTGCGGGGCTTCAGGTCGGCGGTGTTCTTGTCGGCGGCGGGGCGGTCCTCGACGGTGGTCACGTCCAGGCATGCTAGGCCAGCCTGGGAGCATGTCCGACGTGGCAGTCGCTCGCATGCGGATGAGCCGGACCGCGCTCCTCCCCGTCTTCCTCCTCACCCTCTGCGTGCTGCCGGCGGCCGCAGCGGCGCCGGCGGCGTCGCTGCTGTTGCTGCTGCCGGTCCTGGCCGCGGTCTGGGTGCTGCGGGTGGGGGTGGACGTCGGGGAGGACGGGCTCACCGCCCGCTCCCCGGTCGGCCGGCGGATGGTGCCCTGGAGCCGGGTCGCCGGACTGCGGGTGGGGCCGCACGCCGAGCTGTGGCTGGTCACCACCGCGGGCACGCAGGTACGGCTGCCGGCGATGCGGGCCCGTGACCTGCCCCGACTGGCCGCGGTCTCCGGCGGCCGGATCCCCTCCCCGGAGGGGCCCGGGACGGGAGAGCCGGCTCAGTAGTCGCCGACGACGTTGCGCAGTGGCTCGCCCGCCAGCACCCGGGCCAGCTGGTCGGTGACTGCTGCGGTCGCCCGGTCGTTGGTGTCGGGGACGTCGCCGGCGACGTGCGGGGTGAGCAGCAGCCCCGGCGCCGACCACAGCGGGTGCCCCTCGGGCAGCGGCTCGGGGTCGGTGACGTCGAGGGCGGCCCGAAGCCGGCCTGACCGCAGCTCGGCCAGCAGCGCGTCGCTGTCCACGACGACCCCACGGGCGGCGTTGACCAGCAGGGCGTCGTCGGCCATCGCGGCAAGGAAGGCAGCGTCCACCAGCCCGGTGGTCTGCGGCGTGACCGGTACGATCACGATCACCACATCGGCGTGCGGCAGCAGCTGCGGCAGCTCGTCGGTGCTGCGCACGCCCTTGCGCGCCGTCCGGGCGACGTAGGTCAGCTCCACGTCGAAGCCGGCCAGCATCCGGCCGATGGTGCGCCCGATGTCACCGGCGCCGACCACCAGCACCCGGGCGCCGACCAGGGAGTGCTCGGTGCGGGGCGACCAGCGGCCGGCATCCTGCTCGCGGGTGAAGTGCGGGATGCCCCGCTGGGCGGCCAGCGTGGCGGTCACCGCCCATTCGGCGGTCGAGGGGGTGTGGGCCCCGCGGGCGTTGCACAGCACGACGCCCTCGGGCAGCTGCCCGACGAACTTCTCCGCGCCGGCGCTCATGAGCTGGACGAGCCCCAGCCGGGGCAGCCCGGCCAGCAGGTCCGCCGACAGCTCACCGCCTCCACGGGGCACGAGCACCCGGGCCTGCGCGGCCTCCCCCACCGGCGCCCCGTCGGCCGGGTCGAAGCGGTGCGCCCGCACCCGGGGCGAGAGGGCCTCGACGGCGTCGGCCACGGCCCGGGACGGGACGAGCACGTGCAGCGTCTCGTCGGGGGAGAGGTCCAGGAACGGTCCGCTGCTGGCATCGGGCACGGCTCCCGACCCTAGGCCGGGTCCCGCCCGTACTGTGGCCGGGGTGGGACGGCGGACGGCGAGGCGCGGCACCGGGCTGGCCGCCGCGCTGGTGGCCTGTCTCCTGACCGCCGGCTGCGGCGGCGGCTACTCCCCCGCCGGACCCTTCCGGGACCTGCCGCGGGGCGCTCCCCCCGAGGTCGGCCCACCGACCTCGTCGCAGCCCGCGCCGGTCCCCGGTGGCCCCTCCACCCCCGGCAGCAGCGACGGCCGGGCGGGTGACCCGAACGTGGTCGCGACCGGGCTGACCGTGCCGACCGGTCTGGTGCTGCTGCCCGACGGTACGGCCGTGGTCGGCGAGCGGGAGACCGGCCGGCTGCTGCAGGTCTTCCCCGACCACTCACCGGCGCGCGAGCTCATGACGGTGCCGGGCATCGACACCGCCGGCGACGGTGGGCTGCTCGGTCTGGCCCTCTCGCCCACCTTCGCCCAGGACGGCCTGTACTACGCCTACATCTCCACCGCGTCCGACAACCGGGTGGTCCGCTTCCCGGTGGGCGGCACGCCGAACCCGGTGCTGACCGGCCTCCCGCGCGGTGACGTGCACAACGGCGGGGGCCTGGTCTTCGGCGCCGACGGGACGCTCTACGTGGGCACCGGCGACATCGGTGACCCGGGGCTGGGCGCCGACCCGGCGTCACTGGCAGGCAAGGTGCTGGCGGTGGACGTCTTCGGGCAGCCGGCGGGCTCCGGCCCGGTCTTCGCCCGGGGGCTGCGCGACGTCACCGCACTGTGCACGGGCGGGGACGGGCGCCTCTTCGCCACCGACGACGGCAACGGCGGACCCGGCGAGCTCGACCTGGTCACCGCCGGGGGCGACCTCGGGCCGGGGGGCAGCCGGCCGGTGCTCGAGGTGCCCGCGGCCGGCGCCGGTCTGGCCGGATGCGCGGTCTCCGGCCCCTACGTCTTCCTCGGCGCACTGACCGGCCGCAAGGTGGTCGTCACCCAGCTGGACGGAACCGGGGCACCGACCGGCGAGCCGACGGACTTCCTGGCCGACCGGTACGGCCGGCTGCGCACGGTGGTGCTGGACCCGTCCGGCGCCCTGTGGATCACCACGTCGAACAAGGACGGCGCCGGCAATCCGGTGGCCGACGACGACAGGGTGCTGCGGGTGCTCCCGCCGTCGTCGGCCGCCGACTCGCCGCTGTAGGACGGCGCTCAGGAGCTGAGCACGCGCTCCTCGAGCATCCGCTTCACCGTGGCCGCGTCGGCCTTGCCGCGGGTGGTCTTCATGACCGCGCCGACCAGCGCACCGAGGGCCTGCACCTTGCCGCCGCGGACCTTGTCCACGACGTCGGGCGCCCCGGCGATGGCGGCCTCGACGGCGGCGGCCAGCTCGTCGGACTCCCCCATCACCGCCAGGCCCTGCGCCGCCACGACCTGCGCCGGGCTGCCCTGTCCGGCCAGCACCCCGTCGAGCACCTGCCGGGCGAGCTTGTCGTTGATCGTGCCGGCGTCCACCAGCCCGACCAGCTCGGCGACCTCGGCCGGGGTGACGGCCAGCTCCGCCAGCTCCGTGCCGGCCTCGTTCGCCCGCCGCGCGAGGTCACCGAGCCACCACTTGCGGGCGTCGGCCGGCGAGGCGCCGGCGGCGACGGTCCGCTCCACCACGCCCAGCGCACCGGCGTTGGCCAGCCACTGCATCTCCGTGTCGGAGATGCCCCACTCCTGCTGCAGCCGCGCGCGACGGGCCGCCGGCAGCTCGGGCAGGGTGTCGGTGAGCTCCTGCACCCAGGCCGGGTCGGGGGCGATCGGCACCAGGTCGGGCTCGGGGAAGTACCGGTAGTCGGTCGCCTCCTCCTTGCTGCGCCCGGAGGAGGTGCTGCCGGTGTCCTCGTGGAAGTGCCGCGTCTCCTGCACGATGCGGCCACCGTCATCGAGGACGGCAGCCTGGCGGCGCATCTCGTACCGGACGCTGCGCTCCACCGAGCGCAGCGAGTTGACGTTCTTGGTCTCGCTGCGGGTGCCCCACTCCAGGTCGCCCACCGGGTTGAGCGAGAGGTTCACGTCGCAGCGGAGGCTGCCCTGCTCCATGCGCACATCGGAGACACCGAGGGTCTGGATGATCTCGCGCAGCTCGGTGACGTAGGCGCGCGCCACCTCCGGCGCCTTGGCCCCGGCGCCGGGCACCGGGCGGGTGACGATCTCGACCAGCGGGCTGCCGGCCCGGTTGTAGTCGATCAGCGAGTGGTCGGCACCGTGGATGCGCCCGGTCGCCCCGCCCACGTGCAGGTTCTTGCCGGTGTCCTCCTCCAGGTGCACCCGCTCGATCTCCACCCGGTAGGTCTCCCCGTCGACCTGCACGTCCAGGTGCCCACCGACGCACAGCGGCTCGTCGTACTGGCTGATCTGGTACCCCTTGGGGATGTCGGGGTAGAAGTAGTTCTTCCGCGCGAAGCGGCACCAGGTGGCGATGCGGGAGCCCAGCGCCAGGCCGATCCGGATGGTCGCCTCGATCGCGGCGGCGTTGGCCACCGGCAGCGAGCCGGGCAGGCCGAGGCACACCGGGCACGTCTGGGTGTTGGGCTCGGCGCCGAAGGTGGTCGAGCAGCCGCAGAACATCTTCGAGGCGGTGCCCAGCTCGACGTGCGTCTCCAGGCCGATCACCGGCTCGTAGCGTGTGGTGACCTCGTCGAAGTCGACGAGGCGGTCGGTACTCACGGCTTCTGCTCCTCCGAGCTGGGGCGGGTGGGTGCCTTCGGCAGGCTGCGGCCGGTAAGCCAGGCGCCGATACCGGTGAGCACGCCGAGCACGATGAAGACGGCGAAGACGGGCCGGCCGGTGGTCACCCACAGCAGCCCGCCCACGACGATCACGAAGGCGGTCAGCCCCCAGGCCGCCTTCATCGCCCCGTTCACGACGCCACCCGGGCAGGGAGCTCGTCGAGCAGCCGGTGCCCGCGGGCGGCGTTCTGCGCGGCCTCCAGCGCGGCGGCGACCCGGTAGCAGCGGTCGTCGGCCAGACCGGGGGCCATCACCTGCAACCCGACCGGCAGCCCCTCGGACAGCCCGCAGGGCACCGAGATCGCCGGCACGCCGGCCAGGCTGGCCGGCAGGGTGCACAGGTCGGCGGCGT
>JAOPWG010000372.1 GCA_025965775.1 Modestobacter sp.
GCGGGAGCGGGGCGCAGCGGAACGAGCCCCCGTAGCTCAGGGGATAGAGCACTGCCCTCCGGAGGCAGGGGCGCAGGTTCGAATCCTGCCGGGGGCACCCACGCCCAGGCTCGCACCGCCCGCGGTCACACCGCACCCACCGCCCGCATCGGCACCCCGCGCGGGTCTGTGGTGAGCACGTGCCCCCGTCTGTGACACCTCACGCCCCGCCGTCCACGGTCAGCCCGCATGCGTGCGCGCAGGGCCCCTCGGCGGGCCGCCGGGTCGCCAGACTCCAGGGGCCGCCACCGGTGGCCGAGTCCGGCGCCCCAGGAGTGACCCGATGACTGACGTCCGGTACGCACCCACCCCCAGCGAGATCGCCGAGATCGACCGCGCCAACGCCTCGGGCAGGCAGCCGGTCGTCCTCGTGCACGGACTGTGGCTGCTGGACAGCAGCTGGGACCGCTGGGCGGCCTTCTTCGACGACGCCGGCTATGCCGCCGTCACCCCCGGCTGGCCCGACGACCCGGCGACGGTTGCCGAGGCGCACGCGCACCCGGAGGTGTTCGCCCACAAGGGCGTCGGGGACGTGGCCGCCTACCAGCAGGTGATCATCGAGAAGCTCCACCGGAAGCCCGCGGTGATCGGACACTCCTTCGGCGGGCTGCTGGCCCAGATCCTGGCCGGCCGCGGGCTGTCGGCAGCGACCGTGGTCATCGACCCGGCGCCCTCCCGCGGGGTCCTTCCCCTGCCGGTGTCGGCGCTCAAGGCCTCGGCCCCGGTACTCGCCAACCCGGCCAACCGGGGGCGGGCGGTGACGCTGACCTTCGAGCAGTTCCGCTACGGCTTCGCCAACGCGGTGAGCGAGGAGGAGGCACACGAGCTGTACGAGACCTACTCGGTGCCCGGTTCCGGGGTGCCGATCTTCCAGGCGGCCTTCGCCAACATCAACCCGCGCACCGAGGCGAAGGCCGACCAGCACAACCCGGAGCGCGGCCCGATGCTCGTGGTGTCCGGTGAGCGGGATCACCAGGTCCCCTGGGCCATCGCCAGGGCCACCTTCGACCGGCAGCAGGAGAACCCGAACCCGACCGAGATCGTCGAGGTCCCCGGGCGGGGCCACTCGCTGACCATCGACGCCGGCTGGCAGGAGGTCGCCCAGCTCTCGCTGGACTTCATCCGCCGGTTCATCTGACGGCGCGGTCGAGGGCCTCAGACCTCGCGGACACGACCGCCCTCGACCACCAGCCGCCGGGTGGTGTGCACGGCCTCGAGCATGCGGCGGTCGTGGGTCACCAGCAGCAGGGTCCCCGCGTAGCCGGCCAGCGCCTCCTCCAGCTGCTCGATCGCCGGGAGGTCCAGGTGGTTGGTGGGCTCGTCGAGGACGAGCACGTTGACCCCCCGGGCCTGCAGCAGCGCGAGCGCGGCGCGGGTGCGCTCGCCCGGGGACAACGTCGCCGCCGGGCGCACCACATGGTCCGCCCGCAGCCCGAACTTGGCCAGCAGCGTGCGGACCTCGGCGTCGGGCAGGTCGGGCACCTCAGCGCCGAACGCCGCCGACAGCGGCTCCTCGCCCAGGAACAGGCCGCGGGCCTGGTCCACCTCGCCCAGCCGCACCCCGGAGCCGAGCGAGGCCGCGCCGGCGGCCAGCGGGGTCCGCCCGAGCAGCGCGGCCAGCAGGGTGGTCTTGCCTGCGCCGTTCGCCCCGGTGATCGCCAGGCGGTCACCCCAGTCGACCTGCAGGTCCACCGGCCCCAGCTGGTAGTCCCCGTGCCGCACGACCGCGCCGCGCAGCGTGGCCACGACCGCGCCGGCCCGGGGCGCGGCGGCGATCTCCATCTGCAGCTGCCACTCCTTGCGCGGCTCCTCGACCACCTCCAGCCGCTCGATCCGCCGCTCGGTCTGCCGGGCCTTGGCCGCCTGCTTCTCCGAGGACGCCCGGTCCCGGGCCTTGATGTGCTTGTCGCCGTCCTTCTGCTTCTTGATCGAGTCCCGGACACCCTTGGCCATCCAGTTGCGCTGCATGCGGGCGCGGCCCTCCAACCCGGTCCTGGTGTCGGCGTACTCCTCGTACTCCTCGCGCGCATGCCGACGGGCCACCTGGCGCTCGACCAGGTAGGCCTCGTAGCCGCCGTCGTGCACCCGCACCAGTTGCTGGGCCAGGTCCAGCTCCACCACCCGGGTGACGGTGCGGGCCAGGAACTCCCGGTCGTGGCTGACCAGCACGACGCCGGTCCGCAGGCCGGTCACGAACCGCTCGAGCTGCTCCAGCCCGGCCAGGTCGAGGTCGTTGGTCGGCTCATCGAGCAGCAGGACGTCATAGCGGGACAGCAGCAGGGAGGCCAGCCCGACCCGGGCGGCCTGCCCCCCGGACAGCCCGGTCATCGGCGCCGTCGGCGCGACGCCGGGAGCCACCGAGGTCATCACCTCCTCGACCCGTTCGGCCAGGTCCGCCCCGCCCAGGGCCAGCCAGCGCTCCAGGGCCTCGCCGTAGGCGTCGTCCGCGCCCGGCTCCCCGGCCGTCAGCGCGTCGGTCGCGGCGTCCAGTGCGTACTGGGCGTCGGCGACGCCGGTACGGCGGGCCAGCGCGTCGAGGACGGCCTCGCCCGGGCGACGCTCCGGCTCCTGCGGCAGGTAGCCGACGGTGGCCGTCGGCGGGCTCATCGCCACCGACCCGGACTCCGGGGGCAGCAGGCCGGCCAGCGTCCGCAGCAGCGTGGACTTCCCCGCGCCGTTCACCCCCACCAGCCCGACGACGTCGCCGGGGGCGACGACGAGGTCGAGGTCGGAGAACAGGGCACGGACGCCGTGGCCGGCGGCCAGCCCACGGGCGAGGAGGGTCGCGGACACCCGCCCAT
>JAOPWG010000440.1 GCA_025965775.1 Modestobacter sp.
GGGGCGGGCCGGCGTCGTCCGGGCACATCGGGGACGACGCCGAGCCGGTGATCGCCGCGTTGCGCAGCGGCCCGACCTCGGCGCTGGCCGCGACTGTGGACAACGACCTGCAGGCGCCGGCGGTCCGGCTGCGGCCCGAGCTGCGGCGGGCCCTGGAGGCGGCCCACGAGGCCGGGGCGCGGGCGGCGCTGGTCAGCGGCTCCGGGCCGAGCGTGGCCGCGTTGGCCGACGACGAGGACGCGGCGGTGAAGCTGGCGGCCGCGCTGGCCGGCCTGGGGGTGTTCCGGACCGTGCGTGCCGTGCACGGTCCGGTACACGGTGCCCGCCTGGTGGGCTGAGCTCCCGGGAGCGGGCCGGCTCAGGTCGCCGGCGACTCCGGGGAGGGGGCCAGCCGCGGGCGCCCGACCAACTGCGGCCGGGTCTCCAGGCCCGAGAGCCCGTTGTAGGCGAGGTTCACCAGGTGTGCGGCCACCTGCCGCTTGTCCGGTTGCCGGGTGTCCAGCCACCACTGGCCGACCAGGGCGACCATGCCGACCAGGGCCTGGCTGTACAGCTCGGCCAGCCGGGGGTCGTAGCCGGTGGTGCTGAACTGGGCGGCGAGGATGTGCTCGACCTTGCGGGCGACCTGACCGATCAGGGAGGAGAAGGTGCCCGACGTCCCGACGACGGGGGAGTCGCGGCTGAGCACCCGGAAGCCGTCGGTCTCGTCCTCGATGTAGTCCAGCAGCACCAGGGCGGCGCGCTCCAGGAGCTCGCGTGGGTGACCGCCGGAGGACAGCGCCGAGGTGAACCGGTCCAGCAGCCGCTGCATCTCCCGGTCGACGACGACGGCGTAGAGGCCCTCCTTGCCGCCGAAGTGCTCGTAGACCACCGGCTTGGAGACGTCCGCCCGGGACGCGATCTCCTCGATGGAGGTCGCCTCGTACCCGCGCTGGGCGAACAGCTCGCGGCCCACGTCCAGCAGCTGCTGGCGACGTTGCGCGCCGGTCATCCGCACCCGGGCGCGGCTGCCGCCGGCGCGGGGTGAGGTGCGGTCGGCCTCGCCGACGGAGGGGGTCACGCCATCATCGTGCCCCGCGCGGTGCACCCGGGAGCCCTGATGGCGCCCGGCGGGACCCCCGGAGGGGGAGGGCGCCGGCCGGCGGCTCCGCCGTGGGAGGCCGGCCGGCACCGACGTCACGCGGCAGCCGGGTCGGGTCCGCGGCGCTTGGCGGCCAGCCGGACCGGGTCGGGCCACCTGACGTCACGCGCCCAGCCCAGCTTCTCGAAGACCCAGATGACCCGGGCGCTGATGTCGACCTGCCCGCGCAGGACGCCGTGCCGGGCGCAGGTCGGGTCGGCGTGGTGCAGGTTGTGCCAGGACTCACCGAAGCTCAGCAGCGCCAGCGGCCAGAAGTTCGTCGACTTGTCGCGCGCGGTGAAGGGCCGGTCCCCGATCGTGTGGCACAGCGAGTTGATCGACCAGGTGACGTGGTGCAGCAGCGCGACGCGGACCAGCCCGGCCCAGAAGAACGCCGTCCAGGCGCCGGTCCAGCTCGCGCTGACCAGACCGCCGACCAGCGCGGGCAGGAACAGCCCGATCCCCGCCCAGAGGATGAACAGCCGGCTCGTGCGGCTCAGCGCGGTGTCCTTCAGCAGATCGGGGGCGTAGCGGGCGGGGTTGGTCTGACGACGGTCGAACAGCCAGCCGACGTGGGCGTGGAACATGCCCTTGAGCAGGGCGCGGGTGTCATCGCCGTAGCGCCACGGCGAGTGGGGGTCCCCCTCCCGGTCGGAGAATGCGTGGTGCCGACGGTGGTCGGCCACCCACTGGACGACCGGACCCTGCACGGCCATGCAGCCGGCCACGGCCAGCGCGATGCGCAGCGCCGGCCTCCCCTTGAAGGAGCCGTGCGTGAAGTGGCGGTGATACCCGATGGTGATGCCCAGACCGGTGACGACGTAGAAGACGGCGAAGAGCGCCAGGTCGGTCCACGACAGCCCCCACCCCCACATCGCCGGGACGGCGACGGCCAGGGCCAGGAAGGGCACGAGCACGAACACGTAGAGCGCGATCTGCTCCAGTGCGCCCTTCTCGGCACCGAGGGCGTTGGCCGGCAACCCGGCGTCGGGCCGGGCCGGGCGGGCCGGCACGGTGGGGCGGCTGAGCGGGGGAGCGGACACGGAGCCTCCATGGCGGGGGAGTCGGTGGGGCGGTACGGCAGCTCCCACCGGGGCTACGGACCCGTAACCTACGTGGCCGTAACCATGGGTGCGCGGTGGAGTCTGGAGCGCGGCCCTAGGCTCAGGGTGGGCCGGCGGTGCGCGAACCGGCGGCTCGGTGCAACAGAACTGACCTGGGCCGCCGGGTGCCACCGGCGGGGCCGGTGATGGGGGATGGGGTAATCGGCAGCCCGCCGGCCTTTGGAGCCGGGAAGTCTCGGTTCGAGTCCGAGTCCCCCAGCCATTCCCCCCGTCCGCCGACCGGGGCGCCACCGGCCGGCCGGTGCGCTGCGCCGCTGCCGCCCGCACCGCACGTCGTCATGCGAGGAGTCACGTGAGCCAGTACGAACCCCCGGTGCCCACCACCGCCGGGACGTCGATGGTGGGGGCCGTCGTCGTCCTCGCCGCCGGTCAGGGCACCCGGATGCGGTCCCGCACCCCCAAGGTGCTGCACGAGCTGGGCGGGCGGACGATGCTCGGCCACGTGCT
>JAOPWG010000453.1 GCA_025965775.1 Modestobacter sp.
GCCCCGGTAGGGCCCCAGAGCAGGAAGAGCCCGTCGCGGCCGACCTCGTCGAGGTCGACGGTGACCGTGTCGGCGAAGGGGCCGAAGGCCGTGACGGCCAGCCGGTGGACCCTCACCGGGCGGCCTCCTCGCGCGCCGCGACGAGCAGAGCGCGACCCAGCAGCTCCCGCTCGACTGCCCCGGCGTCCTGACCCCGGACGTGCCGGACGAACTCCCCGGCCACCTCCAGGTCGCTGCGCCCGGCGAGGCGCTCCTGGTAGCTGCGCCCGTCGGCGGCCTCCGCGCCGCCGATCCACTCCAGGTGCACGCACTGCGGGAAGCGCGCCTGCAACCGGCGCATCGGGTCGACCGGCCGGACCGGGTCGGTGAGCCGCGCGGAGACGAAGTGCTGCTCGACCGGTGCGTGCGCGGCATCGGCCAGCAGCGCATCGAGCTCCCCGGTGAGCACGGTCAGCCGCCGCGGCACCGGGAGGGGGACGGCGCGCACGTCGGACAGACCGCGGCCGTCCAGCTCGACCAGCCAGGCCTGCTTGTCGTGCCCCGCCTCGCCGAAGGAGTACGGCAACGGGGAGCCGCTGTAGCGGACCCGCGGGCTGATCGACTGCGGCCGGTGCAGGTGGCCGAGGGCCACGTAGTCGACCCCGTCGAAGACGGAGGCGGGCACCAGGTCGACCCCGCCGACACAGATGTCGCGCTCGCTGTCGCTGGCGACCCCACCGCCCACGAAGGCGTGTGCAAGCACCACCGAGCGCGTCCCCGGCCGCAGGAAGAGGTCCGCCCGGACCCGCTCCATCGCCGCGGCCAGCACCGCTTCGTGGCTGCGTGCGTCGTGCAGCCCCAGCTCGTGGCGGGCCACCTCGGGCTCCAGGTAGGGCAGCCCGTAGACCGCGACGTCGCCGTGCTCGTCGGACAGCAGCACCGGCTCGTCCAGTCGCGGGGTCGAGGCGCGGACGTGCACCCCCGAGACCGCGAGCAGGCCGGAGGCGAAGCCCAGTCGGCGCGCCGAATCGTGGTTGCCGGGTGTCAGCACGACTGCGGCACCGGCAGACCGGAGCCGCATCAGCACCCGGTCGAGGACCGCCGTCGCATCGGCGGAGGGCACGGCGCGGTCGTAGACGTCGCCGGCCACCAGGACGACGTCGACCCGCTCGGCCGCCACCACGTCGGCGAGTCCCCCCAGCACCCGTTCCTGCTCGACGAGGAGGTCGGTGCCGTGCAGGGAGCGGCCGATGTGCCAGTCGGAGGTGTGCAGCAGCCGCATGCCGCGGACGTTAGGTCGAGGCACCGACAGAACCGGCCAGGCACGCCGTGACGGACCGGTCACACGGGCGGCCGGAGCAGGTGGGATCGCCGGTGGGCGGATCAGAACTGCTCGGTGGGGTGCTGCCCGTCGCGGTGGTGGTACTCCCCCAGGTATCCGGCGCTCTCCTGCGCCCGGCGGTCGGCGTCCTCCTCGACCAGCTGGTTGATGAGGTGCTGGACACCGTCACTGTCGGGGATGGCCGTCAGGACCGTGGCGCCGCCCTCCCCCGCCGTCTCGATCGTCACCGTGCCCGAGTTGATCACCCGGTCCCAGATGGTCTGCCGGTAGGAGACGTCGGTGATCCGGGACAGGCCGATGTCGCGACCGGACCGGGACAGGATCCCGGTCCGGTAGAGCAGCCGGTGGGTGGTGATGACGTAGTGGGTGGTCCGCCAGCGCAGCAGCGGGACCGCCACGAGGGCCAGCGCGAGCACGAGCGCGACACCGACCACGACCAGCCGCCACAGGGCCTGCTGGTTCCCGGCCGGGACGACCGCGGCGCCGAAGGACGCCAGACCGACCAGCAGGAGGAACAGCACGAACGGCCAGAAGACGGTCAGCCAGTGCGGGTGCAGGTGGCGCACGACCTCTTCGTCATCGCCGAGGATCTTGTCCGGGTACGACACCCCGCCAGGATGGCCGACGGCCTGGTCGCCGTCACGCCCCACGGCGACGGAGTCGGCGGTTTCGTGGCGCGAGGGCCCGCAGGGTCCTCCCACGCGGAACGGGGAGCGGCTCAGCGCCGCCGGACCACTGCCCTGGCCGCGGTGTGGCCCGTCTGGTCACGACGTCATCGCCCGGACGTGTCGTACGTCGCCGGAGGCGAGCTCCACCACACCGGCGTCGGTGCGCACCACCAGCCGCCCGTCCCAGTCGACGGCCTCCGCGACGCCGTCCAACGTCGACCCGTCGGGCATGGTCACCGTCACCGTCGTCCCCACCGTGGAGCACCAGGCCAGGTAGTCCCCGGCCAGCCCCGAGGAGATCGGGTCGCCGAGCACCTCCACCCAGCCCTGGTAGCGACGCTCGAAGGCGCGGAGGTAGCCGAGCAGGACCGCCCCACGATCGACGGGGGCCCCGGAGACCAGTGCCAGCGACGTCCCGGTGTCGGGGAGCTCGTCCGCGCGGGTGGACACGTTGAGCCCCGCACCCACCACGACGGCGTGCCCGGCGGTCTCGGCCAGGATCCCGGCGAGCTTCGCACCGTCGGGTGCGAGCAGGTCGTTGGGCCACTTCAGCGACGCCCGGACGCCGGTCACCTCGGAGACGGCCTCGGCCAGCGCGACCCCGGTGAGCAGGGACAGCCAGGCGCGGCGGGCCGCCGGCACGTCGGGGCGCACCAGCAGCGAGACGGTCAGCCCGGCCCGGGGCGGGGACGTCCACACCCGGTCCAGCCGGCCGCGGCCGGCGTCCTGGTGCTCGGCGACCAGGACGGTGCCCTCTGGGGCGTCCGCGGCGGCCGCGGCCACCAGCGCGGCGTTGGTCGAACCGACCCGGTCGACGACCTCCAACGACCGCCACAGCGCACTGCCGGTGGTCAGTTCGGCCGCCAGCGCAGCCCCGTCCAGCGCCGGGCGGGTGAGATCCGAGAAGTCGGCGTCGGACATGTCACCTACGCTACGGCGCTGAGAGGGCCCCCCGAGCGAAGCGAGGCATGAACCGGTGAGTGCGGCTGAACTCGAGAGCGCCGGAGAGCACGTCCCGGACGACGTCGACATCCACACGACGGCCGGGAAGCTCGCCGATTTCGAGCGGCGGGTCCAGGACGCCACTCACGCCGGCTCCGAGCGGGCCGTGGAGAAACAGCACGCCGCGGGGAAGATGACCGCCCGCGAGCGCATCGAGGCCCTCCTGGACCCGGGCTCGTTCACCGAGCTCGACGAGTTCGCCCGGCACCGGTCCACCACCTTCGGCATGGACGCCAAGCGGCCCTTCGGCGATGGCGTGGTCACCGGCTACGGCACCGTCGACGGTCGTCCGGTGTGCGTCTTCTCCCAGGACGTCACGGTCTTCGGTGGCAGCCTCGGCGAGGTCTACGGCGAGAAGATCGTCAAGGTGCTCGACCTGGCGGTGCGCAACGGCTGCCCGGTCATCGGCATCAACGAGGGCGGCGGCGCCCGCATCCAGGAGGGCGTGGTCTCCCTCGGGCTCTACGGCGAGATCTTCCGGCGCAACGTGCACGCCTCGGGCGTCATCCCGCAGATCTCCCTGGTGATGGGCGCGGCGGCCGGCGGCCACGTCTACTCCCCCGCCCTGACCGACTTCGTCGTGATGGTCGACAAGACCAGCCAGATGTTCATCACCGG
>JAOPWG010000477.1 GCA_025965775.1 Modestobacter sp.
CGCCGGCTCGGCTCACCCAGCGCCACCGCCGCCAGACCCCAGCCGAGCACCACCGCGACGGCGACCAGCGCCGGGAGCTCCGCCAGCCCGCGGGTGCGGGCGGCCAGCACCGGCAGCGCAGCGCCGACGGCCAGCTGACCCCACCGCCACGGCGAGCGGCTGAGCACGGCCAGGTCGGCGGCGACCACCGCCCGCTCCGGGCTGGTCACCCAGCCCCAGGAACGCGGACGGCGCGGCGTGCGGACGACGGTGCCCAGCGCCCGCCCCAGCTCCCGGGTGTCCAGCGAGAGCGCCGAGGCCGAGGCGTACTGCACGGTCTCCCCGCGCTCGCGCAGCGCACCGGCCGGCAGCCGCCCGAGCCGTCGGTCCGCGACCAGGACCGCGAGCACGGCCAGCAGCGCGGCTCCGGCCAGCAGGACCGCCGCCCCGACCAGGGAGAGGCCGGGGCGGACCGTTCCGTCCACCAGGTCCCGGCCCAGCGCGGCCGCCACCGACGCCCCCACCGCCGGGACGACGACCGCGACCGCGGCGACACCGCCGGCCACCGTCGAGACCCAGCGGGTACGGCCGGCCGACTGCAGGACGACCAGCCCACCGACGACGGCAGCGGCCAGCAGCGCGGCCGCGGCCAGGCCGAGGAGCACCCCCGCCGCCGTGGGCGGGACCGGGCCGGCCAACAGCACCGGCAGGGCGACCGCGACCGCCGCGACCACGGCCAGCAGCCCCACCCGGCGCAACTCCCCGCGCAGCAACCCACGGCGGCCGGCCGGCAGCGGCAGCCACCAGGCGCCCACCGCCGGGGTGGCGCTCACCGGCCCCAGGCGGGCCAGCAGGCCGATCACCCCACCGGCCAGCACCAGCGCCACGACGGCCGCGGTCACCGCGCCGGGCAGCACGGCGGCCTCGACCGGCGGCCGGGCGGCGATCCGCTCGCGCAGGCTGGACACCGTGCCGGCCAGGACGCCGACCACGATGCCGGCCGAGGTCAGGTAGGACACCAGGTCGCCGACCTGCGTCGTCCAGCGGGTGTCGGCCCGGGCCGCCGTCGCCCGGCGGGTGAACCGCCGGACGGCCGCGCCGTCCAGTTCGGCGGCGTCCGGCGCGGTGCGGGCGGTCGGGGCCAGGGCTCAGCCCTCGTGCAGCGCGGCCACGGCCGCCGCCGGGGCGACCACCCGGCAGGCGTCGTCGGCGACGACGAGGACCCGGGTGGCCAGCGTCGCCAGGAAGTCGGGGTCGTGGCTGGCGAAGACCACGGTGCCGCCCTCGGCGACCACGCCGGCCAGCCGGGCGGCCAACCGCCGGCGCATCTGGGCGTCCAGCCGCCGTTCGGGCTCGTCGAGCACCAGCAGCCGGAACGGCCGCACCAGCGCGGCCGCCAGCGCCAGCCGGCGCCGCTGACCCGAGGACAGCGCCGAGGGCAGCGCCCCGGCCCGCTCGGCCATCCCGAAGGCCTCGATCTCGGCCGCCACGGCCCGCTCCGGGTCGGCCACCCCGTGCCCGCGGGCGGTGAGCAGCAGGTGCTCGGCGCCGGTGAGAGAGGGGAAGAACGCGTCGTCGTCCAGCACGGTGGCCACGGCGCGGCGGAACGGCGCCTCCCGCTCGTCGACGTCCCGGCCCTCGAACCGCACCGTGCCGCCCAGCGGGGGAAGCAGGCCGACCAGCGTCTGCAGCACCGTGGACTTGCCGGCGCCGTTGGGGCCGACCACGCCGAGGGCGGTGCCGACGGCGACGGTGACGCTGACCGGTGCGCAGACCGGGTCGGCGCCGTAGCCGACCGACAGCCCGGCGGCGGCCAGCAGTGGGGTGGCGTCCATCGCCGCGCACCTTAGGTCCCCCGGCTGAGGACCCGGCCGGGCGCGCCGGGGGACGTTCCCCGGCGCACAGCCCGATCCCCTACGGTTCCCGCCGTGACCCGGTTCGTGGTGCTGCTGCGCGGCATCAACGTCGGCCGCTCCCGGCGGATCGGCATGGGGCCGTTGCGGGAGGCGCTCACCGCCGCCGGCTGCACCGGGGTCCGCACCCACCTGCAGAGCGGCAACGTCGTCCTGGACACCGACCGGACCGAGACCGACCTGGCCGCCGACGTGACCGCTCTGGTGCAGCAGGCGTTCGGGTTCGACGTGCCCGTCGTGGTCCGCACGGGGCCCGAGCTGGCCGCGGTCGCGGCCGCGGACCCCCTGGCCGGCACCGCCACCGACCCTGCCCGCTACCTGGTCACCTTCCTGCCCACCGTGCCCGACCCCACGCTGGTCGCCGAGCTGCCCGAACCGGGTCCGGGCGACGGCGCCTACCGGCTGGTCGGCCGGGAGCTCTACCTCTGGCTGCCCGACGGCGTGTTGCAGACGCCGGTCGGATCGTGGCGCTGGGACCGTCTGCTCGGGGTGACCGGGACGGCGCGCAACTGGAACACGGTGCGGGCGCTCGTCGACCTCGCGACAGGATGAGAGCCTCTGTGGGAACGTTCACAATCGCAGCCGTGCGTGCCGTGGATCACAGCCGGTCGGAGGTTTCACGGCATGTATCCCTGCCAACACAGCAAACCGCCGTTGAACCTCGACGGCACGAGTGCGAGGGAGACCGTGTGGCCGAGCTTGCGAGGTCACACATGAGCGCAGCACCCAAGGGCACGGGGCTGACGAGCGTCAGCGGGGAGACCGTGTGGCCGAGCTTGCGAGGTCACACATGAGCGCAGCACCCAAGGGCACGGGGCTGACGAGCGTCAGCGAGGAGGCCCTGTGACCGGCGAGCCCGCCCGGCTCCAGTGGCCTTCCGCCACTCCCCCGCCAGCCGAGGACGGCTGGCACTGGGACCTCTCGCACGTCTCCGAACTGCCCGCCGTCCGGGCGCAGCTGCGCCGTGGACTGGCCGTCGCCTCCACCGGGAACCCGAAGGCCGCCGAGCTCGACGAGGCCGTCGTGCTGGCCTTCGACGAGATGGCCTCCAATGCCCTGCGGCACGGCGGCGGCGGGGTCACCGCCCGGGTCCGGCAGACGGCACAGGCCTGGCTGATCGAGGTGTGCGACCAGGCGCCGTCGCAGCCGCCCCAGCCGGCCGTGGGCCGCGACCCGAGCCAGGGCGGCCTGGGTCTCTACCTGATCGCCGAGATGGCCCAGGCGCACGGCTGGCACCGGGACGACGGCACCAAGAGCGTCTGGGCGCTGCTCCCCCGTCGCTGAGGGCTCAGAAGCCCCGCGGCAGCTGCCGCGGGGCCGCCTCGGACGGCCGCGGGCCGTCCTCCTGGTGCAGCCGGATCGCCACGAGTGCCACGTCGTCATCCGACCCGTCCGGCCGGAGCCGGGTCACGAGGCCGTCGCACAGCTCCGCCAGGGTCAGCGGGCCCAGCTCCGCGAACAGCTCGCGCAGCCGCGCGATGCCCTCGTCCAACTCCTCGTCCCGGCCCTCGACCAGTCCATCGGTGTAGAGCAGCACGGTGCTGCCGCGGGAGAGCACCAGCTCGTGCTCCCGCCGCGGCGCCGACGGGTCGACGCCCAGCAGCAGGTCCGCCCGCTCCGCGGCGAGCACCGACACCACGCCATCGGGGTCCAGCACCATCAGCGGTGGGTGGCCGGCGCTGGACCAGCGCAGCCGCGTCTCCCCGCGCAAGCGCTCCTCGTCGTCGTGCTCGAACCGGGCGATCGCGGCGGTCGCCAGCGTGTGCACCTGCAGGCCCTGGACGGCCCGGTCCAGGTCGCCGAGCACCTCGGCCGGGCCGGCCCCACTGCGGAAGGCGATGCCACGCAGCAGCCCGCGCAGCTGCCCCATGGCCGCCGCGGCAACCGTGTCATGCCCCACCACGTCGCCGATGACCAGCATCGTGGCCCCGTCGGGCTGCAGGAACGCGTCGTACCAGTCGCCGCCGACCTGGGCCGCCCGCACGGCCGGGGAGTATCGGACGGCGATCTCGGCGCGGTCGGGCTGCACCGGGTCGGTGAGCAGGCTGCGCTGCAGCTCCGCGGCCATCCCCCGGTGCTGCTCGTACAGCTGCATGTTGTCCAGCGCGAGCGCCGCCCGGTCGGCGATCTCGTGCAGGGTCGCGACGTCCTCGTCGTCGGCGGCGGGCCGGTCGGGCGACCGGTAGACGCTCAGCGCCCCCACGATCCGGCCCCGCGCGGTCAACGGCAGCGTGACGGCCGTCTGCGGCGCGAGTTGGTCGAAGACCTCGCGGACCTCGCCCGGGGGGAGGGTGCGCCCCACGGCGGCGGGGACGTCACCGACCCGCCTCAGCTCCCCGGTCCGCAGCGCGGCGACGATCGGTGCGGTCGCGGACAGCGCCGCCAGCCGCAGCTCGGCGTAGCGCGCCGCGAGGGCCCGGCAGTCGGGGTCCCAGTGCCAGCTGGCGACGTCCCGCAGCCGGCCGCCCTCCTCGATCACGCTGACGATCACCCAGTCCCCGAGCACCGGGACGACGGCCCGGGCGAGGGTGTCCAGGGCGACCGGTGCGTGGCGGTCGCCGTCCAGGCTGGTGGACAGGGCGGCGGTCACCTCGGCGATCAACGCCAGTCGCTCCGTGCTGCGCCGGGCGCGCTCCTCCGCGGCCCGGCGCTCGGTGATGTCCAGGAAGTACACCGACAGCCCGTCAGGTCCGGGCCAGGCACGGATCTCGAACCAGGCGTCCAACGGCGGGGGGTAGTAGGCCTCGAACACCCGCTCCTTCCCCGACGCCACGGCACCGCGGTACTCGGCCTCGATGATCGTGCCCACGGCCTCGGGGAACAGTTCCCAGACCGAGCCGCCCAGCAGTTCTTCCCGGGCAGTGCCGACCAGCCGCTCGGCCTCGGCGTTGACGTAGGTGAAGCGCCACTCCCGGTCCAGGGCGTAGAAGGCCGCTGACATGGACTCCAGCACCCGGGTGACCCGGGCGTCGCCGTGCCGCTGGGCCGTGGTGTCGTAGGCCGCACCGAGCAGCCGGACGGCGACGCCACGATCGTTGCCCAGTGTGCGGCCGCGGCTCTGCACCCAGCGGGTCTCCCCGGTGGGCAGCACCACCCGGTACTCCTCGTCGAACACCCCGCACTGCTCGATCGCCGACCGCATGGCGCTGGTGACCCGCTCGAGGTCGTCGGGGTGCAGTCGGGAGGTGAAGGCAGCGATGGTCTCGGGGAAGCCGGCCCGCTCGTACCCGAACAGCTGCATGAGCCGGTCGTCCCAGGACAGCCGGCCGCTGGCGAGGTCCCAGTCGAAGCTGCCGATCTCCGCGGCATCGATCGCCAGCCCCCACCGGAGCCGGCCGGTCTCCAGCTCGGTGATGACGGCGGAGAGCTCCAGCTCGGTGGCGACGGACTCGGCGAGCTGGGTGAGCAGCACGACGTCGGCATCGGTCCAGTCCCGTGGCGCAGGGTCGAACACGGCGAGCACCCCGACCACGAACTCGCTCGACGCGTCCACGACCGGGACCCCGAGGTAGGCAGCGACCTGGCCGTCGCGCACCGGCGGCAGGCCGGCGAGCCGGCGGTCGGCCCGGGCGTCGTCGACGACCAACGGTGCGCGGGCGGCGACGACCGCCCTGCCCAAGGAGTCCGCCGAGGGGATCTGCGCGCCGACCGAACCCTGGGCCCACCCGGTCGCCCCGGCCACGGTCTGCACGGCGTCCACCACCGACACCCCGGCCGACGGCGCGGAGAGCAACCGGGCGGCCAGGTCGGTGAGGCGCTGCAGGCCGGGCACACCGACCGCCGAGGCGGCCACCCGGTGGGCAGCGGCCACCCGGTCACGGTCCACCGGCGACATCGCGCGTGCTCCGCTCCCCCTCGCGCGGATGTGGGTCGGCTCCCTGCCCGCGTCGTCCTCGGCGTCGATCATGCCTGGTCACGGGAGCGTGCGCTGGAGCGCCCGGACCGGCGGGCGACCTCAGCGGCCGACGGCGTATCCCTGCATGCCCCGCGGGTTCGCCCCGGCCCGCAGTACCCCGGTCTCCGGGTCGCGGGACACCGCCGACAGCCGACCCAGCGACCAGCCGTCGGCCACGGTCACGTCGTGCCCGCGGGCACGGAGGTCGGCGATGACGTCGTCCCCGATCCGGGACTCCACGACCACCTCCCCCGGCGTCATGTCCCGCGGGTAGAACGACGACGGGAAGGCGGTGGTGTGCCAGGCCGGCGCGTCGATGGCGGCCTGCAGGTCCAGCCCGCCGACGGTGTGGGCCAGCCAGAAGCACAGCTGCCACTGCTCCTGCTGGTCACCGCCGGGCGTGCCGAAGGCGAGGGTCGGGACGCCGCCACGCAGCGCCAGGGATGGCGTGAGGGTGGTGCGCGGCCGCTTGCGGGGCACCAGGGAGTTGGGCAGCCCGGCCTCCAGCCAGAACATCTGCGCCCGGGTGCCCAGCGGGAAGCCCAGCGACGGGATGACCGGCGAGCTCTGCAGCCAGCCTCCGGAGGGGGTGGCCGAGACGATGTTGCCCCAGCGGTCGACGACGTCGACGTGGCAGGTGTCGCCCCGGGTGGTGCCGCGGGTGTCGACGGTGGGTTCCCCCACGCCGGCGATCCGGCCGGGTGAGGGGCGGGCGGCCGCCGACGCCTCGGTGACGTAGCGGGGCAACCGAGGCGGGCGCCCACCGGGCGAGCCGGGCCGCAGTTCCCTGCTGGCCCGGTCGCTGATGAGCGCCCGCCGTTCGTGCGTGTACTGCGGTGACAGGAGGTCATCCACCGGCGCCTCTGCCACGTCCCCGTACCAGGCCTCCCGATCGGCCATCGCCAGCTTCACCGCCTCGACGCTCGCGTGGACGAGCGGAGCGTCGGGGACGGCGGAGGCGTACCGAACGTCGGGCCCGGCTGCCGGGACGCCGACCAGCAGCGCCAGCGCATGGAGCAACGCGGGTCCTAGCGACCAGGGGCCGGCCTTCGCGAGCGTCCACCCACGCCAGTCCAGAGTGACCGGCGGCTCGTACGTCGCCGTCCAGCTGGCCAAGTCGTGCCCGGTCAGAAACCCGCGGTGCGGACGACCGGAGTCGTCCATCGTCGGGTACCGGCAGAACTCGTCGATCGCCTCGGCGACGAACCCCGTGTACCAGGCCGCGAGTGCCGCGTTGATC
>JAOPWG010000527.1 GCA_025965775.1 Modestobacter sp.
TGGCCGGCACCGAGGCCCCCACCGCGGCGACCTGGGGCCGGGCCAACCGCTCGGCGCTGGTGCGGCTGCCCTCCTACAAGCCGAACAAGGGCAACTCGGCCCGGGTGGAGGTCCGCTCGCCGGACTCTGCCTGCAACCCCTACCTGACCTTCGCGGTGCTGCTGGCCGCCGGGCTGCGGGGGATCGAGAAGGGCTACGAGCTGCCGCCCGAGGCCGAGGACGACGTCTGGTCGCTGACCGACACCGAGCGGCGGGCGGCCGGCTACGAGGACCTGCCGGTCTCCCTCGGCGAGGCGCTGAGCGCGATGGAGGGCAGCGAACTGGTCGCCGAGACCCTCGGCGAGCACGTCTACGACTTCTTCCTGCGCAACAAGTGGGAGGAGTTCAACTCCTACCGCCGCAACGTGACGCCGTTCGAGCTCAAGCGCTACCTGCCGGGCCTCTAGGCCCGGCAGGCGCCGCACTAACCTCATCGGCGTGGCCCGCCTGCTCGTCGTCGTCCCGTCCGACACCGACCCGCCGACCCGGCTGGGGGAGTGGCTCCGCGAGGCGGGGCTGGAGCTGGACGAGCGGCGGCTGTCGGTCGGTCAGGCGCTGCCGGACGACCTGAGCGGGCACGACGGCCTGTTGGTGCTCGGCGGCCCCCAGTCCTCGCTGGACCCCGTCGAGGTCTCCCCGGAGCTGGTCGGGGTGCGGCACCTGCTCGGCCAGGCGATCGCCGCGGACATCCCCACGCTGGCCATCTGCCTGGGTGCCCAGCTCCTGGCGCAGGTGGGCGGGGGCAGCACCCGGGTCGGCGTCGACGGCCCGGAGGTCGGCGCCACCCTGGTGGCCAAGCGCGACGCCGCGGACGCCGACCCGGTGTTCGGCCCGCTGCCGCTGTCGCCGGACGTGCTCGAGTGGCACCACGACGAGATCGACCGGCTGCCCCCCGGCGCGACGCTGCTCGCCAGCAACCCGGCCTACCCCAACCAGGCCTACCGGGTCGGTCGGCACGTGTACGGGCTGCAGTTCCACATCGAGACCGACGAGTCGCTGGTGCGGCAGTGGGCCGAGGGCGACGCGGTCGGGGTGGCCGGCACCGGGCTGGACGTCGACACCGTCTGTGCCCGCGCCGCCGCGGTGCACCCCGACCTCGCCGAGATCTGGGCGCCGTTCGCCGGGCGGTTCGCCGCGCTGGTCCGCACACGGGCAGGTGCCCCGGCCGCAGGCGGCTGACCATGGCGATGGTCGATCTGGGGGAGGTCCCGCGGCGCGCCGTCGTCCGGCTGGCCCGGCTGGGGTTCGACGACGGGGCCCGCACCGCCCGTCTGCTCTCCGACCCGGCCGTCGGCCTCTGGGACCTCGACCGCAACGAGCCGGCCGACCCCGAGGCGGCGCCGGTCGTGTCCGCGCTGGCCCGGGCCGGTGACCCCGACCTCGCCGCCCTCTCGCTGTGGCGGCTGGTCGAGGCGCTGGACGCCGCCGACCCGGCGGGTGGGTCGACGGCCCAGCTGCTGGCCCGGCTGCGAGGCTCGGCGCACCTGCGCGGCCGGTTGCTCGCCGTCCTCGGGGCGAGCTCCGGGCTCGCCGACCACCTCGTGGCCAACCCGGGCGACTGGACGGTGCTGGACGCCGACGGCCGGGGCGTCTACCGCCCGACGCCGCAGGCCCTCGAACGGCAGATGCTCGTGGCCGTGGGCGCCGACCCCGACGACCCCCCGTGGGGGGCCCGGCTGGGCAAGGCCACCCCGGACGCCGACCCCGCGCGGGTGCGCGCACTCAGGCTGGCCTACCAGCGGGCCGTGCTCTCCCTGGCCGGTCGCGACCTCGGCGACGGCCTGCTCGCCGACGAGGTGGCCAGCGAGCTGGCCGACATCGCCGCCGCCGTCCTCACCGCCGGGTTGGCGATCGCCGTCGCCGAGCAGGCCGCCGACGCCGTCCCGTGCCGGCTGGCGATCATCGGGCTGGGCAAGTGCGGTGGCCGGGAACTGAACTACGTCAGCGACGTCGACGTCGTGTTCGTCGCCGAGCCGGTGGACGCCGGGGTCGACGAGGCGGGCGCCCTGGCCACCGCGACCCGGGTGGCCGGTGCCGTGATGCGGATCTGCCGGGAGGCCGCCTGGGAGGTCGACGCGGCGCTGCGCCCGGAGGGCAAGGCCGGCGCGCTGGTCCGCACGGTGGCCGGGCACGCCGCCTACTACGACCAGTGGGCCAGCACGTGGGAGTTCCAGGCGTTGCTGAAGATGCGCCCGGTCGCCGGCGACCCGTCCCTGGGCCGGGAGTACGTGGACGCGCTGTGGCCGCTGGTCTGGAAGGCCGGTGACCGGCCCGGCTTCGTGGCCGAGATCCAGGCCATGCGGCGCCGGGTGGAGCAGAACATCCCACCGGCCCAGGCCGGCCGGGAACTCAAGCTGGGCCGCGGCGGGCTGCGCGACGTCGAGTTCAGCGTGCAACTGCTCCAGCTGGTGCACGGGCGGGTCGACGTCGCGCTGCGGGTCGGCGGCACGATCCCGGCGCTGACCGTGCTCGGCGCGAACGGCTACGTCGGCCGGGAGGACGTCGCGACGCTGATCGCCTCCTACCGCTTCCTGCGCACCGTGGAGCACCGGCTGCAGCTGCTGCGCATGCGGCGCACCCACCTGCTGCCCACCGACGCCGACCAGCTGCGCTGGCTGGCCCGCTCGCTGGGCTACAAGCCCGACCAGCGCGGTGACGCCGTGGCCGTGCTGCGCGCCGAGCTGGCGCTGCACACCCGCGAGGTGCGCCGGCTGCACGAGAAGCTGTTCTACCGGCCGCTGCTGTCCTCGGTGGCCCGGGTGCCGGGGGAGCACCTGCAGC
>JAOPWG010000008.1 GCA_025965775.1 Modestobacter sp.
GAACGCCGCGTCGCCGGCGAGCGAGCCGCGGGCCGGCCCGACGAGCACCGGGGTGGACGGCCTGGCCGCGGTGGGTGCGGGGCGGACCGTGGTCCGGGGTGACGCCCCGACGGGCGCGGGGGTGTCCGGCCCGGCCCGGACCAGTGGGACGGCGGTCGCGAGGACGCAGACCGCCCCCGCGACGGCCCCGGCCAGGCGCCGACGCGACCTGCGCGCCCGATGACCGACGTCGGCGACCCCCTTGTCGGCGTCCAGCTGCCACCGGCCCGGTGCGCCCGCCAGCCGCAGCTCGTCGTGCACGCGCACGTCGTCGGCCACCGTGGCCACCGGGCAGCCCAGCAGTTGGGCGGTCGCGGTGTCGGAAAACTCCTCGGCATGCGGAGCACCACCACGGCGCGCGTCCGGGGCGCCAGCTCGCGCAGCGTCCGGGCGAACTCGGCGGCGGACGACAGTGCGCCCGGCGCGCCCGACTCGATCACCTGCTCGCCGCGCAGCAGACGGGCCCGGCGGCGGGTGGCCGTGACCGCCAGCACCCCGAGAACGGCGGATGCCGGGTCGCCGACGCGGGCCGGGCGACCCCAGCGGCGAGAGCAGCGCGCCAGGACCGCCTGGACCAGCGCCCCGCCGGACGTCCGGTCCCCGGTGAGCAGCAGCGCCGTCCGCAGCAGGGCGGGGCGCCGGTCGGCGACGAACCGGGCGAAGGTCGCGTCGACGTCGCCGCGCACGTGGTCCCCCCCTCTCGTCCCGACGGGGTCCGCCGGGAGGACGTCGGACGGTTCACCTGCCGGTGGGCTCCAGCGTGACCCTCCGCGCGGCGAGCGGCACGTCCGGCCTCAGCAGGTGGTGGAGATACCGCCCTCGACCGGGATCACCGCGCCCGTCACGTAGGACGCCGCCCGCGAGGAGAGGAAGACCGCGACGCCGGCCATGTCGTCCGGGCGTCCGATGCGGCCCAGCGGTGACGTGGCGGCGATCGCCTCGCCGTGCTCCGCCAGGGTCGCCGCCATCATCTTCGTCTCGAACGGCCCCGGGGCCACGGCGTTGACCGTCACGTGCCGCGGCCCCAGCTCGGCGGCCAGCACGCGGGTCAGGTGGTGCAGGGCGGCCTTGCTGGCGGAGTAGGAGTAGTTGGGCACTCCCGGCACCCGCAGCCCGTCGATCGAGCCCATGTTGATCACCCGTGCCGGGCCGTCGGCGGTCGCGTCGGCCTCCAGCAGGGGAGGAACGACCGGGTCAGGAAGAACGGCGACTTGAGGTTGAGGTCGAGCACCTTGTCCCAGCCGGAGGCAGGGAAGTCCTCGAGCGGTGCGCCCCACGCGGCACCGGCGTTGTTCACCAGCACGTGGACCCGGTCGGTGTGCTCGCCCACCACCGAGGCCAGCCGTCGGCACTCGTCCTCCGTGGCCAGGTAGGTCGGTCCGGGCCTGCTCGCAGGCGTCGGCCTTGCGCGAGGAGAGGACGACGGTGGCACCCGCCTGCAGCAGCCCGCGGGCGATCATCAGGCCGATGCCCCGGCTGCCGCCGGTCACCACCGCAGCGCGTCCGGTCAGGTCGAACAGGTCCACGAAGGTCTCCTCCGAGCAACCGGACGACGCCGTCCGACGGGGCAGCGGGCGCGACGTCCCGGACAGTACGGCGGGCGCCACCGGCCGCAGCGACCCCCGCCGGCACGATCCGCGCCGGTCAGGGGCCTCGCCCGGGCCCGCCGCCGCGCCGGGCGGCAGGTTTGGCCGGCCGGGCGGGTGGAGACCCAGCGTGGGCCGGCCCCTCAGCTCCGGGGGCAGGGCTGACGCCGCAGCGGCGTCCCGGCGGACACCCCGGAGGGGTCCATGCGAGCGATGGTCTATCGAGGGCCGTACAAGATCCGCGTCGAGGAGAAGGACATCCCCCGGATCGAGCACCCCAACGACGCGATCGTCCGGGTGACCCTGGCCGCGATCTGCGGCTCGGACCTGCACCTCTACCACGGGCTGATGCCGGACACCCGGGTCGGGATGTCCTTCGGCCACGAGTTCATCGGCGTCGTCGACCAGGTGGGCGCCTCGGTGCAGAACGTCCAGCCGGGCGACCGGGTGATGGTGCCGTTCAACATCTTCTGCGGCTCCTGCTGGTACTGCGCGCGGGGCCTGTACTCCAACTGCCACAACGTCAACCCCAACGCGACGGCGGTGGGCGGCATCTACGGCTACTCGCACACCTGCGGCGGCTACGACGGTGGCCAGGCCGAGTACGTGCGGGTGCCCTTCGCCGACGTCGGCCCGGCGCTCATCCCGGACTGGATGAGCGAGGAGGACGCCGTCCTGCTGACCGATGCCGCCCCCACCGGGTACTTCGGCGCCCAGTTGGGCGACATCGCCCAGGGCGACACGGTGGTGGTCTTCGGTGCCGGGCCCGTGGGGCTGGTCGCCGCCCAGTCGTCCTGGCTGATGGGCGCCGGCCGGGTGATCGTGATCGACCACCTGGAGTACCGGCTGGAGAAGGCCCGCACCTTCGCCAACGCCGAGACCTACAACTTCACCGAGTACGACGACATCGTGGTGGCGCTCAAGCGCCAGACCGACTTCCTCGGCGCCGACGTCGCGATCGACGCCGTCGGTGCGGAGGCGGACGGGAACCTGCTGCAGCACGTGACCTCGGCGAAGCTGAAGCTGCAGGGCGGTTCGCCGGTGGCGCTGAACTGGGCGATCGACTCGGTGCGGAAGGGCGCGACGATCTCGGTGATCGGCGCCTACGGCCCGATCTTCAGCGCGGTCAAATTCGGCGACGCGATGAACAAGGGGCTCACCCTGCGGATGAACCAGTGCCCGGTGAAGCGGCAGTGGCCGCGTCTCTTCGAGCACGTCCACAACGGCTACCTGAAGCCCAGCGAACTGGTCACCCACCGCGTCCCGTTGGAGCACATCGCCGAGGGCTACCACGTGTTCTCGGCCAAGCTGGACGGCTGCATCAAGCCGCTCGTCGTCCCGACCGCCGCCTGAGCCAGGGAGCTGACGACCATGACCGCCTCCTCGCGCGACCTGCCGACCGCCTACGTGCCGAGCGGGGCCGCGCCCGCTCGGGATGCGGACCAGCTGCGGGCCCGCATCCCCGGGTGGGGGGTCGACCTGGACCCTGCGGACCGGCCCTCGGTGCCCAAGCTGCAGTTCCACGAGGACCTCAGCGGTGCGCACTGGGAATTCCCCGAGCGGCAGCCTGAGCGGTGGCCCCGTGAGCGTTCGATCGAGCACGCGTTCCTCACCCCGGTCTTCGGCACCGCGTGCCCGCCCCACGGCCTCTCCGGCGTCATCCGGAAGTTCTCCTACCGCCGCTACAGCGAGGGCCGCGCCGCGCACTGGCTGCTGCTGCTCCTCGCCGACCGCGTCGACGCCTGGGAGAGCCACCTCCGGTCCTTCGCGACGCTGCACCCGGACAATCCGATCACCGAGACCGGCGTGCTCAGCGAGTTCTCCCACCACGGCCTGTCCTCGCGGTTGGGCCGCCGCCGGTCCGACCTCGTCCACCAGCCGCTGGACCCGGTCATCGTCGCCGGCCCGTGGGTGGCCGCGGGCGGGGCCGCGTTCGTGGGCATCCGGACGCTGATGCGGATGCTGCGCCGCTGAGCGACCGCGCGGTACCGGTCCGGCGGGCCGCGGTGCAGCAGCGAGCACGCACCGAGTACCGCGTCCCACAACGTCGGTGTCCCGCGGAAAGACCGACACCTCGCGGCGGCTCAGGTACAGCACCCCCCATCCTCCGGGCGCGCCGAACTGCCGGTCAACCAGGGACGGCGGGCCGGCCCTGCCGGGCGCGTCGACCTTCGCCGTGCCGGTGGCGTCGCAGTCGCTGACCCATTGCCGGGCGGGTGAGGTGCACGGCGTGCGGGCGGGGCCACCGGGGTGCAAGGTCGGTGGGTGGACTCTCCTGGTGGACGAGCCGTGACGGCAGGCACCCGGCTGCGCTTCGACGGCTGGATCCTGGGTGTGGGGACGACATCGGGCATCCGCGTGGTCGTCGGGTACTGGCCGCGGTCCCCGCTGGGTGCCTTCTCCGACGTGATGGTGCAGCCGCCCGACGGGCACCGGGTGCTGCTGGCCGCGAGCCGGGAGGTGGCCGACGTCGTCGGCGCGACCTACACCTTCGACGAGGTGCGGCTGGTCGAGGTGACGGTCGGGCGACCCACCGGGGTGACCTGGACGGTGGCGGCCGGGCCGCTGTCCCTGCGGCTGCGGTCCGGGCGCCGGACCGCCCTGGGCTGGGTGCTGCGCGCGGTGCCGCGGCGGCTGGCCACGCAGCCGGCCTGGGTGGGGCTGCTCGACCGGCCGGCCCGGCTGACCGGCCTGCGCACCCGGGGATCGGCCGGCAACGGACGCACCGAGTGGTACGGCGTGCAGGACGTGCACGCGGTGACCGGCCTGACCGGCAGCTGGGAGGGTGCGTCGTTGGGGGCGGTGGCACCGGTGCGCCCACCGGTGACCTTCGGCTTCGGCTCGGTCCCGCCGCGTCCCGGCGTCATCCGGGTGACCACCACGGTCCAGGTGCCGGTGGCACCGGGCACAGGGGCCGGTGCTTGGCTGGCCGGCGGGCCCGGCGGGCGGGCCGGGGACGACGGGAGACACATGTGATCGGGGACCTGCGGGCCGAGACCATCCACTTCCCGGGCGCCGGCGGTGACCTGGTGGAGGCCTATCTGGCCCAGCCGCTGGACGCCCGGCCGACCGGCGGCGTGATCGTGGTGCACCACATGCCCGGCTACGACGAGGGCACGCTGGAGATGACCCGGCGGTTCGCGGCGCACGGCTACCTCGCCGTCTGCCCGAACCTCTACACCCGCGAGGCGCCCGGTGCCGACCCCGACGACGCGGCGGCCGCGGCCCGGGCGGCCGGCGGCGTCCCCGACGAGCGGTTCATCGGCGATGCGGCGGGCGCCGCGGCCTACCTGCGGGCGCTGCCGGCCGCCAACGGCAGGGTGGGGTCGATCGGGTACTGCTCCGGCGGGCGCCAGTCGTTCCTGGCCGCCTGCACGGTCGACCTCGACGCGGCGGTCGACTGCTACGGCGCCTTCGTCGTCGGGACGCCGCCGGAGGGCTTCCCCCTCCAGGTGGGACCGCTGGTGGACCGGGTCGGCGACCTCCGCTGCCCGCTGCTCGGGCTCTTCGGCGGCGAGGACTCCTACCCCTCGCCGGCCGACACCGCCGTCCTCGAGCAGGCGCTGACCGCGGCCGGCAAGCCCTTCGAGTTCCACACCTACGACGACGCGGGGCACGCGTTCTTCGCCACCGACCGGCCCAGCTACCGGCCGATGGCGGCCAAGGACGGCTGGCAGCGGATCTGGGCCTTCTTCGGTCGGCACCTGAGCGCCTGAGGAGGACGGCGATGTGCACCTATCAGACGACGAACGTCCCGGTGAGCGGCTCGGGGAAGGGCGCGTCCGGCTGGTTCCCCGTCACGGCGGCGACCGTCTACTTCGACCACCCGGTCGACGCCCCGGCCGGGCACACCCTCAACATCGACTTCCGGAACCCCGACCGCGGCGCGGCCGCACGGGTCGCGGTGGAGCTGGACCCGGCCGGGGCACGGGAACTCGCCGAGGCCATCCTGGCGATGCTCTCCGCGGCGCCGCCGGCGCTCCTCACCGAGGCATGACCGCACCGCCCGGTGTCGTCGGCGGCCGGGCGTCCGAGCCGATCGGCCCCCGGGTTCAGGTGCCGGCGCGCACCTGACCCGGGGTGCGGCCCAGGTGCTTCTTCACGACCCGGGTCATGTGGCTCTGGTCGGCGAAGCCGCACCCGGTGGCGATGTCCAGCAGCGGCTCGTGCGTGCGCCGCAGCAGCGCCTCGGCCCGGGCGACCCGCTCCCGGACGACGAACTCGTGCGGCGAGGTCCCGGTGGTCTGCCGGAAGCAGCGGGCGAAGTGGAAGCGGCTCAGCCCCGCCACTCCGGCGAGGTCGTCCAGCGAGATGCCCTCGGACAGGTGCTCGTGCACGTAGTCGCGCACCGCACGCTGCTGGGAGTAGGTCAGCTGGTCCCGACCCGGCTCGCGGAACAGCACGCGGGCGTGCCGGCGGAGGATGTGCACCGACAGCTGGCAGGTCAGCGACTCGACCATCAACCGGCTGCCCGCGGCGCCCTGGGCAGCCTCATGGGCGATGAGCATGGCGGTCCGGTGGATGGCGGGGTCGTCGGCCCGCACCTCGTCGAGCAGTTCCACGTCCTGGACCTGCCGGCCGTACATCTCCCGGCAGGTGGCCGCCAGCTCGTCCTGGGTCAGGTACACGTGCACGACCTCGACGTCCTCGGGCCACACCCAGTGCGAGTCCGCGGCCCGGGTCAGCAGGGACACGTCCCCGGGACCGAGGTGCTCCTCGGTCCACCGGCCGTCCAGCTGCCGCCGCATCGCCGTCGTCCCGCGGCGGTAGGCGACGATCATGTAGTCGCGCATCGGCGGGACCTCGACGTCGGAGCCCGCGTACCGGTAGCCGCGGACCGAGACCCCGTCCCAGCCGTCGTCCGGACTGCGGACGGTCAGCTGCCCGGGCACCCACGTGGGGAGCTGGTCGGGGACGATCAGGCTGGCTGCCATCGAGCTCCTCCGCGTCTGCGCTGACGCTCGGCACGGCCGCCCGGAAAACCGGCCGTTGCGCCGGATGCTAAGGGGCCGCGGCGTCCCCGGGCATCCTCCGCCGAGTCCGAGCACGTTGGTACCAGGCCACCGCACGGACATCCCACCGCACGGACGTCCCACCGTCGGGGCCGCCCGACCGGCCCGTGAGCCGGGTTCCCCCGTCACCAGCGCCGACCGCACGGACGTCCAACGCCGGCCGCCCCGCGTCCAATCCAGCGACGCGACCCGGGGTGCAGCCTCCGCCTCGCCGGTGCCCACCGGCAGTCGTGACCTGCCCGCCGGCGACGACCGACGAACCGCAGACCTCCAGCACCTCGCCCCCGGCCGGCCACCCGCGCCCGGCCGACCACAGACCAGGAGCCCGCATGGACACCGCAGCCATCGACACCGTCCTCGCCGAAGCCGTCGCCAGCGGCGCCGTCCCCAACGTGACCGTGATGGCCGCGGACCGGGACGGCGTCGTCTACGAGGGTGCGGCCGGGCCGCGCGTCGCCGGCGGGGACGAGCCGGTCAGCGCCGACACCCACTACCGGATCATGTCCATGACGAAGATGGTCGCCACCGTGGCGGCCCTCCAGCAGGTCGAGCGGGGGTTGCTCGACCTGGACGCCCCGGTGGAGCAGTACCGCCCCGAGTTCGCCGACCTCCAGGTGCTCGACGGCTTCGACGGGGACACGCCGCGGCTGCGCCCGCCGGCCTCGAAGGCGACGGTCAAGCAGCTGATCACCCATACCGCCGGGTTCGGGTACTGGTTCTTCAGCCCCGACCTGGTGCGCTGGGAGGCCGCGACCGGCACGCCCAACGTCCTGTCCGGGTCCGAGGTGATCTTCGGGGCGCCGCTGATCGCCGACCCGGGCACCCGCTTCGAGTACGGCATCAACACCGACTGGCTCGGCCGGGTCGTCGAGGCGGTCAGCGGCATGACCCTCGACGTCGCGGTCAAGGAGGGCGTCACCGGCCCGCTGGGCATGAACGAGACGTCCTTCGCGCCCACCGCCGGACAGCGGGAGGACGTGGTCCCGATCCACCTGAGGGGCGTCGACGGCGCCTGGGCGGCCAGCGAGATCGAGCTCAACCCGCAACCCGAGTACTACGCCGGGGGTCATGGCCTGTACTCCACACCCCGGGACTACCTGCTGTTGCAGCGCGCGCTGCTGGGCAACGGCGAGCTGGAGGGGACCCGGATCCTGCAGGAGGCCACCGTCGAGGCGGCCTTCACCAACCAGATCGGCGACCTGGACTTCCCGGCCGCGATCCCCACGGCAGACCCGGCCTCGACGATGGACTTCGCCGCCGGCCCCGGCTACAAGTGGGGCTACGGACTGCTGCTGAACTCCGCCGACGTCCCCGGCCGTCGCCGCGCCGGCAGCGGGGCGTGGGCGGGGTTGTGCAACACCCACTTCTGGGTCGACCGGACCACCGGGGTCACCGGCGCGGTCTACACCCAGACGCTGCCCTTCGTGACGCCGGAGGTGTTCCAGGTCTACACCGACGTCGAGACCGCGCTGTACGCCGCGCTCTGACCCGGAGCCGCGCCCCTCCGGCCGTGTCCGTCCGGACCTGTCGGAGGGGTGCGGTAGACAGGCCGGGTGCTGCATCTCCACCGCGCGGAGCGGACCGCGCGTCTCGCCGACGGCCTGGCGGAGGTGCTGCGCGTCCCGCTGGCCGACCCGTTCGCCCAAGAGGTCGTGGCGGTCCCGGCGAAGGGGGTCGAGCGGTGGCTGGCCCAGCGGCTGTCCACGGTCCTCGGCGCGGGCGCGGCCGGTGACGGCATCTGCTCGGGCATCGACTTCCCCTCCACCGGGCGGCTGATCGGCACGACGTTGGCGGCGGCCGGCGGCACCGAGCCCGGCGACGATCCGTGGTCCAGGCCGCTGTGGCCGCTGCTGGAGGTCATCGACGACTGCCTCGGCGAGCCGTGGTGCGCCGCCCTGGCCCGGCACCTGGGCGCCGGTACCGGGCCCGACGACCACCGCCGGGGGCGGCGCTGGGCCAGCGCCGCCCACCTGGCGGAGCTGTTCAGCTCCTACGCCGCCGCCCGCCCGCAGATGCTGCGCGACTGGGCTGCCGGCCGTGACACCGACGGCCGCGGTCCGCTCGCCGGCGACCTGGTGTGGCAGGCGCAGCTGTGGCGGCGGCTGCGGGAACGCCTGGGCCCCAGCCCGGCCGAACACCTCGACGCCAGCTGCGCGGCGCTGCGCGCCGACCCCGGCCTGTCCGGCCTCCCCGGGCGGCTGAGCGTCTTCGGACCGACCCGGCTGTCCACCGCGTCGCTGGCGGTGCTCGACGCCCTGGCCGCCCACCGCGATGTGCACGTCTGGCTGCCGCACCCCAGCCCGGGGCTGTGGGCGGAGCTGCAGGGCCGCACCGCCGTCCGGCGGCGCGCGGACGCCACCGCCACGCTCGCCCGGCACCCGCTGCTGCGCAGCCTCGGCCGTGACGTGCGCGAGCTGCAGCTGCGACTGCCGGAGCACCTCGACATCCACCACGGGGACGACGAGCGGCCGGGCACGCTGCTGGGGCGGCTGCAGACCGACCTGCGCGAGGACCGGCTGCCCGCGGCCGCCGGGCTCGACGACACGGTCCAGGTGCACGCCTGCCACGGCCCGGCCCGCCAGGTCGAGGTGCTGCGCGAGGTGCTGCTGCGCCTGTTCCAGGACGACCCGACGCTCGAACCCCGCGACGTCCTGGTGCTGTGCCCGGACGTCGAGACGTTCGCCCCGCTGATCTCGGCCTCCTTCGGTCTCGGCCCCGGGCTGCCACACCCGGGCAACGCGCTGCGGGTCCGGCTCGCCGACCGCAGCCTGCGGCAGACCAACCCGCTGCTGGACACCGTGGCCGCGCTGCTCGACCTGGCGCAGAGCCGGGTGACGGCCAGCCAGGTGCTCGACCTCGCCGCCACCCCGGGCGTGCGCCGGATGTTCGGCTTCACCGACGAGGACCTGGAGCGCATCCGCGACTGGGTCGCCCGGTCCGGGGTGCGCTGGGGGATCGACCCGGCCGCCCGGGCCCCTTTCGGCATGGACGGCGTCGCGCAGAACACCTGGCGCGCCGGCCTGGACCGGGTGCTGCTGGGCGTGACCACCTCGGAGGACCAGCCGGTGTGGCTCGACCTCGCCCTGCCGCTCGACGACGTCGACAGCAGCGACATCGACCTCGCCGGAAGGCTGGCCGAGCTGCTCGACCGGCTGGAGGACGTGCTGGCGGCACTGGCCGGTGAACACCCGGTCGGGCACTGGGTCGACACGCTGACCGGTGCCCTCGACACGCTGACCGCGACCGATACCGCCGACGCCTGGCAGCTGGCGCAGGCCCGCCACGAGCTCACCGAGGCCGGCGAGGGCGGCCACAGCCCGGTCCGGCTCGCCGACGTCCGGGCCATGCTCGCCGGTCGGCTGCGCGGGCGGCCCACGCGCGCCAACTTCCGCACCGGCAACCTGACGGTCTGCACGCTGGTGCCCATGCGGTCGGTGCCGCACCGGGTGGTCGTGCTGCTCGGCCTGGACGACGGGGTCTTCCCGCGCACCGGCGGGGTCGACGGGGACGACGTGCTGGCCCGCGACCCGGGCGTCGGCGAACGGGACGGTCGCAGCGAGGACCGGCAGCTGCTCCTGGACGCCCTGCTGGCCGCCGGTGACCGGCTGGTGGTGCTCTACACCGGCGCCGACCCGGTCAGCGGGGCCCCGCGGCCGCCGGCAGTGCCGGTCGGCGAGCTGCTCGACGTCGTGGACGCGATGGTGCCCGGCGGCCGGGACCGGCTGGTCCGGCACCACCCGCTCCAGCCCTTCGACGTCCGCCAGTTCACCGGCGTGACGCCCTTCAGCTTCGACCCGGTGAGCCTGGCCGGCGCGCGGCAGGCCGGGCGCCCCCGGCAGCCAGCGCCGCCGCGGCCGGTCCTCCCACCGCGCACCGGGCCGATCGCGCTGGCCGACCTGGTCGCCTTCGTCGAGAACCCGGTCCGGGCCCACCTGCGGCAGCGCCTGCGGATCACGCTCCCCGGCGAGGACGACGAGGTCCAGGACGCGCTGTCGGCCTCGCTGGACGCACTGCAGGAGTGGGCGGTGGGGGAGCGGCTGCTGTCTGCGGGGCTGCGCGGCATGCCTACCGCGGACGCCGAGCGCAGCGAGTGGCTGCGCGGCACCCTGCCGCCGGGGTCGCTGGGCCGGGCGGTGCTCACCCGGGTCGGTGGCCGGGTGGCACCGCTGGTGGCGGTCGGTGCGCCGCTGCTGGTCGCCCCGCCCCGGTCGGTCGACGTGCGCCTCCTCGTCGCTGGCCGCGAGCTCAGCGGCACGGTGAACGGGGTCCGGGACGACGCGGTCGTGAGCGTCACCTACTCCAGCCTGTCGGCCCGGCACCGGGCGCGCGCCTGGGTCCTCGCCCTGGCGCTCGCCGCCGGGGACGGGGGCGGCCGGGCGGTGACCGTCGGCCGGTACGGCAACCGGGCGCGGACCTCGACGATCGTCGCCCCGGCCGACCCGCAGGGCGTGCTGGCCGACCTGGTCGACCTCTACGACCGGGGGATGTGCGAGCCGCTGCCGCTGCTGACGAAGACGTCGGCGGCCTACGCCGCGGCGCGGCTGGGGGGCGGCACGGTGGACCAGGCGCTGGAAAGCGCCGGGCGCGACTGGCGCAGCGCGTTCGGCGGGGAGCGGGAGGACCGGCACGTGCAGTACGTGTGGGGTGCGGACGCCGCGCTGACCGACCTGCTGACCGCGCCCCCGGGCGCCGGCGAGCAGTGGCCGGGGGAGAGGACCCGGTTCGGTGCGCTGGCCTGCCGGATGTGGGCGCCGGTCCGGGATGCGGAGCAGCTGGCATGACGCCGTTCGACGTCTGCGGACCCCTGCCGGAGGGCACGACGGTGCTCGAGGCCAGCGCCGGGACCGGCAAGACCTTCACCATCGCCGCGCTGACCGCCCGCTACGTGGCCGAGGGGCACGCCGACCTGTCGCAGATCATGCTGGTCACCTTCGGCAACGCCGCCTCCCGAGAGCTCCGTGACCGGGTGCGCGAGCGGCTGGTCAGCGCCGAGGCGGGGCTGCGCGATCCCGCCGCCGCGAGGGTCGCCGCCGACCCGGTGCTACGGCTGCTGGCCGACGCCCCGGACGAGGAGGTGGCGGCGCGAGGTGAGCGGCTCGCCCGAGCGCTGGCCGGCTTCGATGCGGCCACGATCGCCACCACCCACTCGTTCTGCTCGCAGATGCTCGCCGGTCTGGGGATGGCCGCCGACGCCGACCCGACCGCCACGTTCACCGAGGACGTCGACGACCTGGTCCGGGAGGTCGTCGACGACCTCTACCTGCGGACCTTCACCGCCGACCGGACCGGTCCGCCGTTCCTCAGCCACGACGAACTGCTGGACCTCGGCCGGCGCGCCGTGGGCAGCGACCGGCAGGCCGACCTGTGGCCGCTCTCGGACGAGGGCACGCCCGGGCGGCGGCGCAAGGCTGCGGAGGCGGTGCGCCGGGAGGTGGAGCGGCGCAAGCGGCGGCTCGGGCTGGTCGACTACGACGACTGGCTCAGCCTGCTCCGCGACGCCCTCACCGACCCGGTGCACGGGGCGGTGGCCTGCGACCGGGTCGGGTCCCGCTACCGGATGGTGCTGGTCGACGAGTTCCAGGACACCGACCCCGTCCAGTGGGAGGTGCTGCGGCGGGCCTTCCACGGCCGCACCACGCTGGTGCTCATCGGCGACCCCAAGCAGGCGATCTACGCCTTCCGCGGCGGCGACGTGAGCACCTACCTGGCAGCCGCCTCGGTGGCCGGCACCGCGGCGACGCTGACCCGTAACTGGCGCAGTGACCAGCCGCTGCTCGGGGCGCTGGACCAGGTTCTCGGCGGCGCCGCGCTCGGCGACCCACGCATCGTCGTCCGACCGGTCGACGCCGCCCATCCGCAGCCGCGACTGGCCGCGGCCGGCGCGCCGCTGCGGCTGCGCCGGCTGTCGCGCACCGGGCACGGACCGCTCTACCGGGGCCTGCCCCGGGTGGGCGCGCTGCGCGAGGCCGTGGCCCGTGACGTCGCCGCCGACGTCGTCGCGCTCCTGTCGGGGCCGGCGCAGTACAGCGACCGGCCGGTGCAGCCCGGTGACGTCGCGGTGCTGGTGCGCACCAACAAGCAGGGTCAGCTGGTCCGGGCCGCTCTCGGGGCGGCCGGGGTGCCGGCGGTGCTGGCCGGCGGCGGCAGCGTGTTCACCACGGCCGGCGCAGGGTCGTGGCTCGTCCTCCTGGAGGCCCTGGAGCAGCCGCACCGCGCGGGCCGCGTGCGGGCGGCGGCCCTGTCGGTGTTCCTGCCGGAGGACGAGGCGTCCCTGGACGCCGGCGGCGACGCCCTGGCCGACCGGCTCGGTCCGCGGCTGCGGCGCTGGGCCGACCTGCTCGCCGACCGGGGGGTGGCGGCGTTCCTCGAGGTGCTCACCGCCGAGGAGCGCCTGCCCGAGCGGGTGCTGGCCCGACCGGACGGCGAGCGCGTGCTCACCGACCTGCGGCACATCGGCCAGGTGCTGCACGCCGCCGCGCTGCGCGAGTCGCTGGGGCTGAGCGCGCTCGTCGAGTGGCTGCGCCGGCGCATCGCCCAGGCCGCCGTCGAGGGTGCCGAGGAGCGCAGCCGGCGGCTGGAGTCCGACGCCGCCGCCGTCCAGGTGATGACCGTGCACGTGAGCAAGGGGCTGGAGTTCCCGGTGGTGTACGTGCCCTACGCCTGGGACCGGTGGGTGCCCGGCGACCTCGAGGTGCTCCGGCTGCACGACGACGCCGGACGCCGGGTCCTCGACGTCGGCGGATCGACCTCGCGCGGCTACGCCGAGGCCCGCGCCCGGCACGACGCCGAGGAGTCGGGGGAGGACCTGCGGCTGCTCTACGTCGCGCTCACGCGGGCGAAGTCCCAGGTGGTGACGCACTGGGCGCCCAGCGGCAACACCGCGGCCGCACCCCTGCACCGGCTGCTGTTCGGGGCCACCGGCCCCGGCACCCAGCCGACCGCCAGCGTGCCGCTGCCCCCCGACGACGACGTCGCCGCCCGGCTCGCGGCGCTCGCCGGGGGCTCCGGCGGGCGGATCGGCGTCGAGGAGGTGACCGTCCGGCCGCAGGACCGCTGGGCACCACCGGCCGACGCCCCCGCGGAGCTGTCGGTGAGCTCGTTCACCCGCACCCTGGACGAGGACTGGCGCCGCACGTCCTACAGCGCCCTCACCCGGGCCGCACACGAGCAACAGCTGGGCAGCGAGCCGGACGTGCCGGGCAAGGACGACGAACGCGACGCCGAGTCCGACGTGCCCGCGGCGGCCCCGGAGGGCCGGCCGTCACCGCTCCGCGACCTGCCCGGCGGCGCCGCCTTCGGCACGCTGGTGCACGCGGTGCTGGAGGACCCCGACCCCGGCGCCCTCGACCAGCGGTGTGCCGAGGCGGTCGCCGCCGGTCTGGTCCCGGGGATCGCCGCCGCCGCGCTGGCCGACGGTCTCCGACCGGTGCTGCACACGCCGCTGGGCGACCTCGGGACCTCACTGGCCCAGATCCCGGCCGGCGACCGGCTCGCCGAGCTGGACTTCGAGCTGCCCCTGGCCGGTGGCGACACCGCCGTCCCGCACGCCACCCTCGCCGACGTCGTCGCCCTGCTCGAGCGGTTCGACCTGGGCCCGCTCGCCGGCTACCCGCAGCTGATGGCCGGGCTGGAACCGCAGGCCCTGCGTGGCTTCCTCACCGGCAGCATCGACGCGGTCCTCCGGCTGCCCGGCCCGGTCTACGCGGTCGTGGACTACAAGACCAACCGGCTCGGGGCGGAGCCGCTGACCACCTGGCACTACCGGGCGGAGGCGATGGCCGAGGAGATGCAGCGGACGCACTACGTGCTGCAGGCCCTGCTGTACTCCGTGGCCCTGCACCGCTATCTGCGCTGGCGGCAACCCGGCTACGACCCGTCCCGCCACCTCGGTCCGGTCCTCTACCTGTTCGTGCGCGGCATGACCGGGCCGGACGGTCCGCCCGGTGCCGGTGTCTTCAGCTGGACCCCGCCGCCGGCCCTGGTGACCGGGCTGTCCGACCTGCTGGCCGGGTGCCCGTGATCCCCGTCCGTGCGACCGGCCTGCTGCAGGGGTTCGCCGAGGCCGGGGTGCTGTCCGCCGCCGACGTGCACGTCGCGCTGCGGCTGTCCCGGCTCGGGCACGAGCGGTCCGAGACCGTGCTGCTGGCCGCCGCGCTCGCCGTCCGGGGCGTCCGCACCGGGTCGGTCTGCGTCGAGCTCGCCACCGTGGCTGACTCGGTCGTGCCCGACGAGGACGCGCCCCCCGTCGAGCTGCGCTGGCCGGCCGACTGGACCGCCGTGCACGACAGCCCGCTGGTCGCGCTCGGTCCGGCGGCACCCTGGCGTCCGCTGCGCCTGGTCGACGGCCTGCTGTACCTCGACCGGTACTGGCAGCAGGAGCAGGCGGTCCGCCGCGAGCTCGACGAGCGCGCCGCCCGTCCGGCGCCGGCGGTCGACCTGACCTCGCTGGGCTCGCTGTTCCCCGGCCCGGCGCCGGACCGGCAGCGGCTGGCCGCCGCGGTCGCGGCCGGCCGCTGGGTCAGCGTGCTGACCG